>JBGPYG010000272.1:0-5768 GCA_041493085.1 Pyrinomonadaceae bacterium
AGTCGCGACAGCTTTGTATCCGGCTCGCCCGCTCGCAGATAAATGCCATCGACGTCTGAGAGCAGGATCAGCTTTTCCGCCTTCAACTGCGCAGCGATTTCCGCCGCTATGGTGTCGGCGTTGATATTGAAGACCGTGCCTTCAGCGTCAGCGCCCAGCGAAGAGATGACTGGCAAGTAACCCTGATCCAGCAAGACAGTCAACAGGCGGGAGTTGATCTTCACCACGTCGCCGACGTGGCCAAAATCGACTTGAGACCGTTCACCGGTTTCCCGGTTTAAGATCTCTTTAGGGGGCCGACGTTCGGCGTGCACGATGTTGCCGTCAACTCCTGAGAGCCCGACCGCTTCAATTCCACGGTTACGCAGGGCAGAGAGAATCTCAATATTGATTTTGCCGGCGAAAATCATCTTGGCCATCTCCAATGTTGCATCGTCGGTAACGCGACGGCCTTCGATTATTGTTTGCTCGATTCCCATCCGTGACGCCAGATCACTCAACTGTTTTCCGCCGCCGTGGACAACGCAGATTCGTATGCCGACCTGATGTAGCAAAGCCAGCTCTTCCGCCAGCGAGCTCAAGTTTGCGTGATCTTCGGTAGCCTTGCCCGAAAGCTTGACGACAAACGTCTGGCCCTGAAACCGCTGGATGTAAGGCAGCGCCTCGCGCAACAGATCGAGGCGTAGCTGGTCGCCGACTTCGTTGGTATTAGTCATAGTCATAAGAAGTTTCGCGTTTCAAGTTTCGAGTTTCGAGTTGGGGAACGAAGTACTGACTGCTGAGTACTGTACTAAGTACTCGAAACTCGAAACCCGAAACTCGAAACTTTCCAGCACTCAGCACTCAGCACTCAGCACTTCTTTCATGATCGCCTTCTGCACGTGCAGCCGATTCTCTGCCTCATCGATCACCACCGAAGCCGGCGAATCGATGACGCCGTCAGTAACGATTACATTTCGTCGCACCGGTAGACAGTGCATAAAGATCGCGTGGCCGTTCGAAGATGTCGTGCGCGCCATCTTTTCTTCATCGACAATCCATTTGCTTCGATACTGCGCGCGTTCGGCCGCATCCTTCTCGGGTGCTCCATAAAACTGCTTCGCGCCCCAACTCTTTGCATAGATGACTTCCGCGCCGTCAAACGCAGCGTCGATATCGTTAGTGACTTCGACTACGCCTCCTGCTCCTGCCGACTGCTCCTGAACAGTTTTCATTAATTCATCGTCGAGTTCATATCCGCGTGGATGGGCAATAACAACTTCATGACCCATCTGCGCCGCGGCCAGCGCGAAACTATTTGGCACCGCCATCGGCAGCGGCTTCGGATGCCAGGCCCACGTGAGCACCACGCGCTTGCGTTCGGCGCCAAGCTGCTCGCGTATCGTCATCATGTCTGCCATAGCCTGGCAGGGATGATGCATTGCCGATTCGAGATTGACGATTGGTACAGTGGAATACTTTGCGAATGCCTTGAGCACCGGATCGGTTCGCTCTTCTTCCCAATTCTTGAGCGCGGCGAACGTGCGCACGCCAAGCGCGGCGCAATAGCGAGCCAACACGCGAACAAACTCCGCGACGTGTTCGGTCTTATCACCATCCATCACGACGCCGTCGCGATGTTCGAGCGTCCAACTGGAGCTGCCCGGTTCGAGGACAACGGGATTCCCACCCAATTCATAAATACCGACTTGCATCGACGCACGCGTGCGCAGGCTGGGATTGAAAAACACCAGCGCAACAGACTTGCCCGCAAGCGGCTTTGATTGCTCGTCGCCGTGCTTGAACCGCAACGCTGAGTCGATCAGTCGCGTCATCTCGTCGCGTGAATAATCGGAGGTTGAAAGAAAATGTCTCGGCATTGTTGACGTGTTAGCCCTGGGGCCCCTTCAATTGCTCGTTCGCGCAGTCAGTGATCTTGTTAGACCATACAAGCTGATTAGAAGCCAAAACGCTTCCATCAAAAAAGCCGACAGATTAAAACGAAACAGCAACGAGACCATTACTAACACGGCGCCGGCAGCATTTAGCAACAGATAGCTGACAGCCGAGCCCGCCACTTTCTCGAGCTGCAACAGCAAATGAGCAACTACCATCAGCAGCACGCCAAGAATGCCGACCAGATCAAACCAACTGTAATCCACCTTATGCCTCCCTGTTAGCTCTAAACGCCACGACAGCTAATTTGGCCCTCTGCGTAGTCTTTGCGGCCTCTGCGCCTCGGCGGTGAAATATCCTAAGCGAGAACTAACCGCAGAGACGCCGAGCTCGCCGAGGTGGCGCAGAGAATTTCAATTCAGGACACTACTGCGCTAATCGCCTCTTTGAGTTTGGCGAGGAACAAATCTATCTCCTCAGTCTTCAGGCAAAGCGGCGGCAACAGCCTCAACACATTCGGATTGCTCGAAGTGCCGGTGATGATTTTCCGATCGAGCAGAGCCTTGTGAACGGGCGCCGCTTTGTCGCGAAACTCTAACCCCAGCAAGAAGCCGCGACCTCGCACCGCTGCAACCTCGGTTATTTCAGATAATCGCTTGCGCAGATAGGCTTCAACGGTCTTTACATTCGCTAGCATACGGTCGTTTTCGATTGCTTCCAGAGTTGCGGTCACCGCAGCCATCGCAATCATCCCGCCACCGAACGTCGTCCCCAGGTCATTTTCCTTGATGCTCGCGCTGATCTTTTCTGTCACCAGACAAGCGCCAACAGGAATGCCGCTCCCGAGCGCTTTTGCCAGGGTAATGATGTCCGGAACAACGCCCGCGCTCGCTTCGCTCCCGGCAAAAAACCAATCGCCGGTGCGACCGACGCCTGTTTGCACTTCGTCATAGGTCAAAACGATGCCGCGCTCGTCGCAAAGCTTACGGAGCTCGGAAAAGAAATCGGGCGAGGCGGTGCTGACACCGGCCATGGATTGAATCGGCTCAAGCATGATCGTTGCTACAGTTTCGTCCGCGAGCGCGCGCACAGATTCAATGTTTCCAAACTCGGCTTCGAGATGGCCCGGCACATTTGGTCTCCCAATCTCGCGATATCTGCCGAGGAAGGTCGCGCTGATAGCATCGGCGGTGCGTCCGTGAAAACCGCCGGAGAAGGTGATGACGTTTTCGCGGCCCGTCGTCATACGCGCCAGGCGCATCGCATTCTCATTTGCTTCCGTTCCCGAATTACAGAAGAAGGCCTTGGTTAGTTCAGGCGGTGCAACTGAAACGAGTTTCTCAGCCGCACGCGCGCGCGCTTCGGAGTAGACAAGATTAGAATAGAACAACAGCTTCTCGGCCTGCGCCTGGATAGCCGCAACAACGTGCGGGTGTGAATGACCTGTTCCGGCCACAGCGTGGCCGCCGTACAGATCCAAATACTTCTCGCCATCGCTGGTGTAGAGCCAAACACCCTCGCCCCGTTCGGCGACGATCGGCATCTTCTTATAAGTCGCGAGTTGATAGCGCTCTTCCGTAGCTCGTACGTCTTGGATCACGTTTGCTGCCATTTCCACCTGTATTAACCACAAAGTCACAAAGGCACAAAGCCATTAGCTCAACACAATTTGCTTAGTGTCTTCGTGCCTTAGTGGTTATCTCTTCCTAAGGGTTGGTCCCCACCAACATCAATCCCGTCTTCTCATCCAGGCCAAACATGAGATTCATATTCTGCACTGCTTGTCCGGCCGCCCCTTTCACCAGATTGTCGATGGCAGAGAAGACAACCACCTGCTGTCCGCGTGTTGCAAAACCGAGGTCGCAGAAGTTTGTCGTCTTTACCCAGTTGATGTCAGGAGAACCTTTCACTAGTCGAACAAAAAACGAGTCTCGATAAAATTCTGTGAAGATCGAACGCAGTTGTTCTTCAGTCAGGTTCTTTTTTGTTTCAACGTAGATCGAGGAGAAGATGCCGCGCGCAACCGGGAGGGAATGCGTCATGAAAACCAATTCACTGTTCCAGTCGCCTACGCTTCCGAGTTCCTGTTCAATCTCCGGCACGTGTTGATGCTTGAAAGGCTTGTAGGCGTAAAACGAATTCATGCGCTGCGGATGATGTGTGTTCGCGGCGGCCTTCGCGCCGGAGCCTGACGAGCCGGTCTTGGCATCGACAATCACGCGGCCACTGATGAGCCCATTCGCAACCAGCGGCGCCAGTCCCAGGAGTGTTGAGGTGGCAAAACAACCGGGATTCGCGATCAGCCTCGCGTTACGGACGGCTTCACGATTTGTTTCCGTCAAGCCATAAACGAATTCACTTTGCAACTCTATCGCAGTGTGCGCCCGGCCGTAGTGCTGCTCGAAAACCTCCTGGTCACGAAGGCGAAAATCGCCCGACAAATCAATTGCTTTCACGTCCTCTGGCAGCCCGGGCACGACGTCCATCGCCTGTCCGTGTGGCAGAGTGAGAAAGACGCAATCCAGATCAGCCAGTTCGGATGAATCTTCCGGAGCGAGTCGAAAGTTCATATCGGTCAGCCCGTAAAGATTTCGGTGCACTTCGCTGACAGGCTTGCCGGCCTGTTCATTTGCCGTGACAAAAACGATCTCAGCGTTCGGGTGAAACAACAGGATGCGCAGCAACTCCGAACCGCCATATCCTGAGCCGCCGTAAATTCCGATCCTGATTTTGTTACTGGGCATCATCTGTTACGCTACGCATCGTTTTCCCAAACCAAAACGAGGTCCATGCCACTAGATGCGAAACCTTGCCGTTGTTTTCCTGGTTCTGGCTATCGCTTTCATCGCGATTGGTCTGAGCGGGCAACCAGCCTTTATTTATGTCGGCATAGCTTTTCTTGCCGTAGCGATCCTCCGCTGGCTCCCAAGACGAAGCTAGACATTAACGATTGAACACGCCGCCTCAAGCTTCGCGCTGATAAGTTGAAAGAGTTGTGCGCCGTTTCGCCGCGCATTCGCCGCCGGCACGCCAAACTCCTTCTCAATAAAATCCTGGCCCATTTGCGAGTCGGTCACCGAACCCGCAATCACATCGATCTCGATTCCGCGCCGGCGCAACAACTCTATTCCACCCCAGGCGCCAACATAATCCGACGCGCAAAAGACGAGCCCCGCAGTTGCGTCGCGCAATTCTGCATCTGCAAAAACTGACTCGACCGAGTAGCCACCCAACAGACCGTCGCCGAGTTCGATCACAATCAGATCGGGCGAGCTTTCGTTCAAACGCGCAATGATCGTTTTCGCTACCGACGCAAGATTGGTAGCACCCACTGTCGACGGCAAACCACAATCAAGAAAACTGGCGAT
This sequence comes from Pyrinomonadaceae bacterium, assembly GCA_041493085.1. Classification (GTDB taxonomy): domain Bacteria; phylum Acidobacteriota; class Blastocatellia; order Pyrinomonadales; family Pyrinomonadaceae; genus PSRF01. The sequence continues at coordinate 5,244 of JBGPYG010000272.1, forward strand.
CGCAATCGCGCCGTGGTCCGCCATGTTGAGCGTGTCACGCAGGCAAGCTATGCCGGAAAGCTTAGCGGCGGCCACTCGCAAGCCGGCCCGCGTCGCCTGCTTAATCAGCTCAGTGGCGGCGTAGGTCTTGCCGCTGTTCATGCAGGTGCCGGCAATGATCACTAACGGAGCGGTTTCGCCCAGGCTCGTCCGCGGCGGCAAGGCGGCGTCTGCGATGTTCAGGACACGCCCCTGCTCGTCGCTCGCGAGGCCGATAACTTCAACCTGGATCGCGTCACTCAAACTCGAATGATGTCCGGTGCAACTTCCAATCACACCGCCCATGTTCAGCAGATGCAAGCTATCGCCGGCGTTGACGCTTGCCGGCACATCGCCCACGAAGCCTTTCAACGCCCGCCGCCGGCCCAGGACGCCGATCAGCACATCACCCGGATTAATTTTCGCGAGGCGCCCGGTAGGCAGTTCGAGCATGTTGTAAGTGGCGCTGTCAGTCAGCGTGCGCACAACTACGACATCGCCCGCTTG
>JBGPYG010000267.1:0-5824 GCA_041493085.1 Pyrinomonadaceae bacterium
AATGATTGACGAATCAATCCCCTCGATGTCGTCGCGCTCGTAGACCATCCAGCGCCACCACGCCTGTTTGACGTTATTGCAGAGTTCGACACCCAGCGGGCCGTAGTCCCAGGCGCTGCCGAGTCCGCCGTAGATTTCCGATGAGGGAAAAACAAACCCGCGCCGCTTGGCAAGGGAGACTATTGTTTCGATGTTAGGAGCTGTCATAAGAAAGTGAATCGTAGATGGTGAATAGTAAATGGTAAATAGCTAAAACTGAAATGGCCTTACTAGGACCGCGGGCGTCTCGCCCGCAATGAGCGCGAAGCGCGAAAATGGATGGGGCAACAAACTCCTCGGAAAACCTGCGCGCCTACGACGCTTATGGCGGGCGGGACGCCCGCGGTCCCAGTAACAAGTCGACCGCTCAATCCCAAACTCGGTCACAATCAATACAAAAGGAGACAAGAACCGGGTCTTGTCTCCTCTGTTTAAGCGATTGCGCGCTAACTGACTCGGCGCGATTAGTCTCTACTTCGTCTACGTCCGCGGCGCCTCGGCGCCTTTTCAGGAGATGGTCTTACATCACCAGCCTGGACAGTCGGCGTAGGCTGTGGAGGTGTTGCGCCGCGCGGAATGATCCATAGTTCAACACAGTCTTCCTCGCGGAACCCGCCGTTGAGAACTGTGATTCGAGACTGGTCGATTCCTCGCTGCGTCACCAGGTAATCCCGAGCGCGTGTGCCGAGCAAATCTGCCTGGCCAATGCGGCTCGTGCGACCACCGTAGGCGATGACATAGGTCGTGGTTGACGGATCGTTTTGTAAGTCTACGGCAAGGTTGTCAAGCCGAGCTTTTTGATCGTCAAAGGAGCAACTGCAGCATACGTCAAACTGCTGCGAGGGACTCTCGTGTCGTTCCGGAGGGCGAACGAAGGTGGAAGCTTGCGCAGTTTGGCGACAAACAGGATCGCCTGAGCCATCGTCCACAACTAAAGTTGCAGTGACGCGCTGGCCACCCAGGCCTGTCGAATCAACTGTGATCTTGTTTTCGACCTTGGTGAGCACCTTCGCGCTGTCCGGGCTTATGGACCACTTATAGTTAAGCGGAGCGTTACCGGTATAGGCCGTATCGGCGCTGAAGGTTATGACATCGCCTTCGTTAACCTCAGCATCGACCGAGAGGCTTACGGGATATGGGCAAGGAGATTTGACGGTTGGCGGCGATGCTCGGAAGTTAATCGCCACGCACTTAATGCGACCAGCGGCAAGATCGATTTCGCGAGCCCATCTCTGTCCGTTGGGTAGAGTGACTACGATTGTGTGTAGACCAGGATCACGGTCGAATGCGCGGTAGTCGGTCGCAGTTTGGCCTTCGGGTTTGCCATCAATCTCGATAGGCAATCCACCCGGCGTACTCAGAATCTTAATCGAACCATACTTCGCCGGCTTGCGCTTCTTGGCATATACGCTCGAAGCCGGATGGGCCATGCAGAATGTAAGTGCCAGGAGCGCTGCGAAGGCGAATTTGCCGTAGGCTCGGTGTCTGCTAAATATTGCTTTCGACATTTTGGTTAGCCCTCCTCCGTAGTTTGCAGCCGGGTTTCCAGTTTGCCTCTGGCATACCGTCTACGCAGGCCGGCTCCAAAAGCGGCCAGGCCTGTACCAAACAACAAGAGCGATGCCGGCTCGGGAATCTCTGGAGTCCCAGGAGGAGTTGGCGTTGTGGGCGGAGTTGGCGTTTCGCAGTGGTCGCAACCATGAATGAAGAAGAATGGTATTGCGGCTAAGAACAGCAAGGGCCACTTGGGAAATCCGCCGCCAGGAACGGTAATCTCGCCGCAGTCACAAATTGTGCCCTCTACATCTCCCTGATCGACGACGTCCACACCCACCTGCGGGTCAGCACTCAGTGCGACACCCGCTAAGAGCGTGTCGGCGGAGTCGCTTGTGGCGACTTCTGGGATGGTCGTATCGGGAATCTCGGCAACATCACCCGCGGCCGACTGTTGTGCAGCCGATGCCACTGGCGAAGGTCCGTTTCCTTCGTCCACCAGAGAATTGGTATTTTGGGAAACACTGCGGAGCCGGAGCTCGGGAGGATTTTGGTAGCTGCCAAGCACCTGAATCACCTCGCTAATTGCCACGGGCGCCGCGTGTGTCGGCGCACCGGTCAGAAGCAAGATGCTGAGGATCGCAGCCGTAGGGCGAAAAGCTCGACTCATCATCGGTTTGAAGTTCCTCCTCGTATCTTTCCTTAGCTGAGAAGCTGGGAAAGGGTTTACATCGTTTAAACTATTCGACCGCCGCGTAGAAGCCCTTTAAAGATAGTGTTCTGCTCTAAACACCGCAGACGGTTTCGCTGGTTGATAGGGAAAGATGCTTAATAAAGAAGGGATTCCAATTTCAGTGGGGGATAGAAAGGTCCTAAACTGAATAAAAAGGGAGGTTTGCGTTGGGCCAAACCTCCCTCAATCTCAAATCTCAGATCTGAAAACAAGAGCAGCGAGAACGCAGCTAACTGTGCGTATCAGAACCGGAGCGGTAGCGACCGGCCCGACGCTCAACTCTACTCTGGCAATGACACTCATCAATTGCCTGTGAAGAACGTTGAGCGTCGGGCCGGTCGCTACCGCTTCCGGTTCTGATGTATGAGTGCCGCCCTGAGGCAAACTAATCACCGGCGCGGCGATCAAGTCAAGCTGGTCAGCTTCATCGCTTACTTAGTCAGCGTCGTGAGCGCTCACTGAGTCACCAGCGCTTGCGGCCTCAGCTTTGCGATCCTCATCGCGCAAGACGGCCTTTCGCGAAAGCTTAATCTTGTTGCCTTCTTTGCCGATGCATTTGACGAGGATCTGCTGTCCTTCCTTCAATTCATCCCGGACGTCCTTCACGCGGCGATCCGCGATTTCTGAGATGTGAAGTAGTCCATCCGTTCCGGGAAAGATTTCCACGAACGCGCCAAAGTCAACGATGCGGGAAACGGTACCCATGTAGGTTTGTCCCACCTCGGCTTCGGCCGTGATTCCGCGAATCCGTGCTACCGCGGCTTCGGCCGCTTCACCGCTCGCTGTGGCTATCGAAATCGTGCCATCGTCAGACACGTCGATCTTGGCGCCTGTCTCTTCAACCAGCGCCCGGATCATCTTGCCGCCTGGTCCGATAACGTCGCGAATCTTATCCGGATTGATTTTGATTTGGATGATGCGAGGCGCGTGGGCCGAGATATCTGCGCGTGGCTCGGCGATCGCTTGCTCCATCACGCTGAGGATATGCAAGCGCCCCTTTCGTGCCTGCTCGAGGGCTTCGGCCATAATCTGCGCATTGATGCCGCCGATCTTGATGTCCATCTGGAGCGCCGTGATGCCTTCTTTCGTTCCAGTGACTTTGAAGTCCATGTCACCGTAGTGGTCCTCGGCTCCGGCGATGTCCGTCAGAATGGCATACTTATTACCTTCCATTACCAATCCCATCGCGACGCCCGCGACTGGAGCCTTCAAAGGCACGCCTGCGTCCATCAAGGACAGGATGCCGCCGCAAACGCTGGCCATCGATGACGAACCATTAGACTCTGTAATGTCAGAAACGATGCGCAGCGTGTACGGGAAAACCGACTCATCAGGCAGTACTGGCTCGATCGCGCGGCGCGCCAGCGCACCGTGTCCGATCTCTCGCCGACTCGACGAACCAAAACGACCTACCTCACCTACCGAGTAGTGCGGGAAGTTGTAGTGGAGCAGGAAGCGGCGCTTGACTTCACCCTTCTCGATGTCGTCCATGAACTGCTCGTCTTCCTTAGTTCCCAGTGTGGTGGTAACGAGAGCCTGGGTTTCACCGCGAGTAAAAAGCGCCGAACCGTGCACGCGCGGCAGCCAACCAACCTCGCAGCTTATCGGGCGGATTTCAGAGAACCGACGGCCATCGGGCCGGCGGCGACTATTGAGAATATCGTCGCGGAAGATGGTTTCCTTCAAATGGTCGAAAACCTTTTTCGCCGTCTGTCTTTTTTCCGGTTCGTCTTCCGGGTAACCTTCAACCGCTTCCTTTTTCAACGCGTCGACTGCGGCGTAACTATCGCGCTTCTCCTGATTCGTTGTGTCCATAGCGGCGTGTAAACGATCGCCATAGTTTCTTTGGATTTCTTCGAGCATCTCCTCGTTCAGCACTGGCGGTTCCACTTCGCGCTTCTCTATGTCAAGCGCTTTGTACAGTTCCTTTTGCCAGCGACACAGCCGATTGATTTCTTTATGGGCAAGCATGAGGGCCTCGACCATGATCTCTTCCGAAACTTCCGACGCGCCGGCCTCGACCATCACGATGGCCTCTTCCGTACCAGCGACGATTAAGTTCAACCGCGACTCGCGTACTTCGTCGTAAGTAGGATTAACAATATAGCGGCCGTCAATCAGTCCGATTCGCACGCCGGCGATTGGATTCATGAAGGGGATGTCGGAAAGGTAAAGCGCGCAGGAAGCGCCGGTGATTGCAATCACGTCTGGATTGTTGTCGGGGTCAGCTGAAATCACACTGGCGATTACCTGCGTCTCGTTGCGGTAACCTTCCGCAAAAAGTGGCCTGCACGGCCGATCAATTAAACGGCTGGTGAGGGTTTCTTTTTCGGTCGGCCGTCCTTCGCGACGGAAGTAGTTACCGGGAATGCGACCGGCGGCGTAATTTGCTTCGCGATACTCAACCGTCAGCGGAAAGAAATCAATTCCTTCCCGCGTGGTTTGCGCGCCCACCGCGGCAACAAGCAGCATCGTGTCACCATATTGGATGACTACGGAACCATCCGCCTGCTTGGCGACTCGGCCGGTCTCAACCGTCAAATCCTTATCGCCTAATTTTATTGACTCTTTGAGGTATTTCTTGACTGTCATCTTGTTTCGTCTCCTTCGGACAATTACCTGAATTGATCAGGCTCGCGAGCGTCTCGTGCGCCTCGCCTTTGTTGGAATAAATTTTCAACTCTTCGGGGAACAAACGCCACGTGAAGCGTCTGAAAAAATCTGGCACCGTCATAATCACAAAGGCGGCAAGAGCCTCTTTACCGTGAAGCTCTGCCGCCTTTTGTGCGTTGCGCTAAGGCCGAACACGTCTGCTTGCTTGGGAGTTATCGCCGTCACGTTCGGCACCTTGGGCAAGCTCTTCGATAGACGCGGGCTTTATGGAAACCTGAGATTCGAAGTCTCTTTACACTTGCAGTCAATTGTTCTCTTACTTACGAAGGCCCAGACGAGTCACTACCTCGTGGTAGCGTTCAATATCTGTTCGCTTTAAATAATCCAGTAAACTTCGACGCTGCGAGACCATCTTGAGCAGGCCGCGCCGCGAGTGGTTATCCTTTTTGTGGACTTTGAAGTGTTCGGTAAGCTCGTTGATTCTCTTGCTGAGTAGAGCCACCTGAACCTGCGCTGAGCCCGTATCCGTATCGTGGCTGCGAAAATCGATAAGAATCTGTACTTTCGTTTCTTTGGCTAATGGCACCGCTTAAAATGATCCTCCAGAACAGCAGAAAAACCGCCTAACAGCGGCAACCGCTAAGATTAAGTGTCGAGGTAAGTTAACACGCGACTGTGAGGGTGTCCAGCGGGGTGCCTGGAGGTTCCGGTTGCTCTTTGTTTGGGATGGAACGGCGGACAGAGAACGAAAACTGAGATTCGCGATTCATCATTTTCCAATTGCCATTTGCCATTCAAACACCGGGCCTATCAGAACCGGGAGCAGTAGCGACCCGCCGGATGCTCAACAAGAGCTTTAGAACCGCGGTGACTACTTACCGGTGGTTGCTAACCCAAACAGCAATCCAGATTAGGTCTCAGTTGCGTGTCTGGCCGGTCGCTACC
>JBGPYG010000357.1:0-4376 GCA_041493085.1 Pyrinomonadaceae bacterium
CCCTTCTGCTGCGCGTACTGCGCCCAAACTCCGGCCAGAAAATCCGCCTGAAGTTCGAGACGAACTGAAAGCTGGTTGGCGTCTGCTTCGCTCATTCGACCGCGCGCAGCGTCGACTCTGTCCATGGTACTCATTAACTTTTGCACGTGATGGCCAACTTCGTGCGCGATCACATAGGCCTCGGCAAAATCTCCGGGCGCGCGAAACCGCGTCTGTAACTCACGGAAAAAAGAGAGGTCAAGGTAAAGCTTTTCATCACCAGGACAGTAGAAAGGCCCAACTGCAGCGCCGGCTACACCACACGCCGAACGCACTTGCTCCGTAAACAAGACCAGCGTCGGCTTACGATAGCGCTCTCCCTGTTGACGAAGGATATCGGTCCACACGTCCTCTGTGCTGGCCAGCACCGTGGCGGAGAATTATTTGAGTTCCTCTTCCTGCGGATCTTTGCCAGTTTAGAAATGCTTTGAAAGCTCGCTGAGAGATTCGATATAGATGTCAGGGTTTTGACTTTTCAACTTCCAACTCGTCGGATAAGCGCTGCGCACACCGACTGTCAACATGTTGGCGCGCTTGCCCATTTCAATGTCCTCGGGGCTGTCGCCCACATAGCATGACTCTTCCCGCGAACAACCGAGCGAACGAATTGCCGTTTCCAAACCTTCAGGGTGAGGCTTCTTATTTTCCATCTGCTCGTTGCAGACAACGATTTCGAAAAGGCTCTCGAGTCCCAACTCGCTTACTTCACGAGCGACGCGACATTCACTCCCGCTGCTGACCACGCCCAGCCGGTAGCCCTTCCGCTTTAGTTCTATGATCGTCTGTTGCGCGCCCGCTACCGGTTGAGCCGTCTGCGCGCCATAATGCTGAACCCAAAGTTCGTCAGCTCTCTGCCATTTCTCTTTCGGCAGTCCCATTGCTTCGTAAACGGAATACCAATTCGGCGAATACACTTCGGCGTAGACTAGGTGATCAAAAGCAACTTCCAGCGCGGCAAACGACTGCTCGAAAGCTGCCAGACCGAGTTGAGCGGAATCAACCACAGTTCCATCCCAGTCGAAAAGCAGAGTGGTGATCGATGATGTCTCAGGAGGCATTAGCAAAACGAAATTGCGGCGCTTCGGGGGAAACCTGGGGTGTTCAATCGGCGATCGCCACTGTTAATTCGCCGAGAGGCGTCGATTGCGATGTGTCGCCGGCCGCCACCTCGTCACGATGTACGTGCCTATACAGGATGTCGCGCTGTTGCGGAACAAAGCCCGCTTCGCGAATCAGGTAACGCAGCATCTGCTCGTCTGCTCGATTGTGAGCGCCGGCCGCTGACACAACATTTTCCTCAATCATGATCGAGCCCATATCGTTGGCGCCAAAGCGCAGGGCTACTTGTCCAAGTTTTAGTCCCTGCGTTAACCAGGACGACTGGAAGTTTTCGATGTTGTCGAGAAATAACCGCGAGACGGCAAGCATTTTCAAGTAGTCAACGCCGGTTGGCTCATCCTTGATGCGCCGGCCCAGCGCCGTGTTCTCGCGCTGGAAGGTCCAGGGAATGAACGCAGTAAAGCCGCGGGTCTCATCCTGCAGATCGCGCACGCGTTGCAGATGCCTGACGCGATGCCCGACGTTATCGCCAATGCCAAACATCATCGTCGCTGTCGATCGTAAGCCTACGCGATGAACAGCCTTCATCACGGCCAACCACTCGTCCGTCGTGCATTTTGTCGAGACGCGGTTGCGCACTTCGTCATCGAGTATCTCGCCGCCGCCGCCGGGCAGGCTATAGAGTCCGGCGTCTTTCAACCGCGCCATGATCGTCTCGTAATCCAAGCCGGAGATTAGATGGATGTTGTGAATCTCGGGAGGTGAAAAACAATGGAGTTGGAAAGTTGGATACTTCGCGTGCAGCGTTCGCAGCAGGTCCTCGTACCACTCGATGCCAAAGTCGGGATGTAGTCCGCCCTGCATCAAGACGCCGGTGCCGCCGAGCGCAATCGTTTCCTCAATCTTCTCGCAGATTTCCTCCAGCGTCCGAACGTAAGTGTCAGGCGCACCCGGCCGGCGATAGAAAGCGCAGAAGGTACAAACTACGTTGCAGACATTCGTGTAGTTGATATTGCGGTCGATGATGTAGGTAACGACGTTGTCCGGGTGTCTTCGCTGGCGAATTTCGTCGGCGGCCGCGCCGATGCGAGCGACATCGTGAGAATCAAGCAAGGCGGTACAGTCGTCCGCCGTCAGGCGCGTGCCCGCCAGAACCTTGTCCAAAATGTTCTGAATCTTACTCGGCATGTTCTTAGTTTATTGATTAGTTATCCAATAAGCAAAATGAACCATCTGGTTAAGGCGTTATCAACTCTAGCGGCTTGTTATTTTCGATCAAGCCATGCTTCAAGGCCAATTCAAAATACAACCGCATGCCTTTCTCCAGGCTCTCGTCAATCTGAAAAGTGATATTCTCAGTCAAATATTTCCTGATCTCTTTCCGTGGCAGCAGCACCTCATTCTCATACTGGTCCACAATTCTCTCTATTTGCTCCAGCCCTTCGTCGCGGGCGCCCGCGAAGTCTAGCTTGCCAATGGCTGCAACCGCACCGGTGCTGACCATCCACATTGCGAACACAAAACCTGTATCCGTAAACCGGCGCCAGAGACTCGCGAGATCGAAAATATGAAGCTCCTGCGGCAGCATCTTCATCGCTGGATCTCCGATAAGTAACGCTGCGTCGTTGCCTGCCATCATGACCTCGACGTCGGGACTATATGATTTCCATTCCGGCTCAACATCCAGAAACTCGCGGAAGATGATCTTCACGAGAGCTTGCGAAGTTCGTGACGACGCATCAAGCGCAACTCTGCGGACATTCTTCAGGTCATCATATTTACTGACGAGGACGACACTGCGCACCGCCGCATGGGAGCCAACACAGACGCCCGACACCACTCTGACTCCGGGGATTCGTTGATACTCAATCACGGGGACGAGTGCCGCTTCAACTTGTCCACGCGCAAGCAAATCAGCGCAACGCGCCGGCGCGGCATCAGTCACCAACTGCACAACATCGCGTCGGGTTCCCTGCTGAAAGCTCCAGATCAGGGGCGCCGTATTTAGATAGCTTGAAGCAGCCAGTAGCGGACGGCTGGAAGTGTTCGCAGTCGTAATAAATTTACCTCCCTACAAATGGTTAGCAGCGGGTGATGCTAACGAAATCATTGCGGTCACCGCAAGCGGCTTCATTTCTCTTTCGGACTAACACGTTGACACCTTTCGAGAGCGACAATTACTATGCGGCCACCAATAACACCTCGCGCGGGCCACCTGCGCGGGTCCGCAAAAGTCAGAAGACAACGAGTCATTCGATGCAAATTTACGACGTCAGCGTTCCGCTTTCCACGGCTACACCTACTTACCCGGGCGATCCGGGCATTGAGATCAAAGAGTGGCTGACACTCGCTAACGGTGATGTCGCTAATGTTTCCCTCATAAATTTTGGCCTGCATTCCGGCACGCACGTTGACGCTCCCGCGCATTTCATTGCCGGTGGATCCAAAGTAGAGTCGCTGCCGCTCGAGAGTCTTATCGGAGAAGCGGAAGTTGTGGAGGTGGCGAACGACGTGCGAGTGATCAATGCGGATTTCGTTGTCGCCAACTGTGCGAGCGGTTCGCAAAGGATTCTTTTCAAGACGCGCAACTCCGCCTTCTGGAATAACATGCAGGATGGGTTTCGCGAGGATTACACTTACATACACCCTGATGCCGCCAAACTATTGGTTGAATCAGGAGTCAAACTAGTGGGGATCGATTATCTGTCGGTGGAACAATTCAAGTCAGAGAAGTTTGAAACCCACTACACCTTGCTTTCCAGTGAGGTTGTGATCCTGGAAGGTTTGGATCTGCGAGCAGTGCCGAGCGGACTCTATGAACTGCTTTGTCTGCCACTTAAAATAGCGGGAGGTAGTGGTGACGGCGCCCCAGCCCGCGTCATACTGCGCACTTTGAACTAAACACCAACGCGAATTGAGTCGTATAGAGCATTATGGCCGGCAACACTGACAATGATTACAGGGAACGCGTGTTCCGTGTCGTTCGTTCGATTCCTCGCGGACGTGTTATGACTTACGGCCAGATCGCAGAAATTCTCGGCGAGGGTTACACGCCGCGAACAGTTGGGTTTGTAATGCACTCTTCAAATGACAAGACTCCTTGGCACCGGGTAATCAATGCGCAGGGTGGATGTTCTACCCGGGGACTAGTTCTCCCCCACGACAAGCAACAACGAATGCTGGAAGCCGAGGGAGTCCGTTTTAGTGAGCGCGGACGCTGTGAGCTGCAAAAGTATCTCTGGATTCCCGCAGAGCCCGAAGCTAAAGGCGAAGCGCGA
>JBGPYG010000430.1:0-2619 GCA_041493085.1 Pyrinomonadaceae bacterium
CGGGAGCGGTGGTGGAACCTTTCTCGGTAAGCTCGCCAAGTTTCACGATCCAGATGCCACTGTGGACGTCGTTGAAGTAGATCAGACCGTTGTGCGGTTGTGCGCCCCAGGTGAAAGGCAGGTTGGGGCGATAACCTTCGGGGTCACCGGCCCAGAGGCGACCAATCTCGCGTCCTTGGCGGTAGAGGTCTCCGCGCAGTTCTCCTGAAACATCGACGATGCGCCCGCCCCCGTTGTAGTAACCCATGGACATGATGTCGTTATCCACCCACATATTATGCGCGCCGGCTTCAGGCACCGGATACTCCGCAACTTTGCGCGGGCTATTGATGTCGGAAACATCCACCACGTGCACGATGCCGCGCACCGGAATCCGCTTACGGCTCATGATGTCAAAGATCGGCGGGAACACTTCGTCACCTACGAAAACGTAATTTTTGTAACGAAAGACTGAGTGAGTGCCCGCGAGCCAGCCATTGCCATACAACTCATGATGATTAAATCGCAACTGGCTTACGAACTGCGGATGCTCGGGGCTGCCTCCCTTAATGCCATTGCCAACATCCAGAATCACCAAACCATCGCGCCAGTAGGCGAGGTAAGCGAGGCCATCTTTGACCTGCAAATCATGCAGGTAACGGCCGACAACCTCCCGGTCGCCGCCACTGGTGGTAATTGTCGTTGCTACCTGGCTAGGAACTTCCCACCGCGCCACTTCTTTCGGATGCTTCACGTCGATGAAATCGATAACGCGCATTGAACCCGTGGCGTCGTCGGTCAGGTACACGTAATGACCGTCGACGAACGCGCTGTGCACGCCGCCGGTGACCGTCTCGGTGTATTCGGAAATTGGTTTTGGATGCGCGGGATCAGAAGTGTCGAAAAAAGCAATGCCGTTTTTTCGGTTGGACGCGCCTTCGCGCGAGATGACCAGAATCCGGCCGTCCGCCGTGGTGCTGACGTCGTTGATTAGTCGCGCGTCGACTTTTACAGTGTCGGTCAGTTTTGGATGGGCCGGATCAGAGACATCGTAAACGAGCAGCTTGTCAGAGATGGTTGAAAGGTAGGCGTAGTTTCCGATAATCCATTGTTCAGCGGCCTCGAAATCTTTGATCGGAGCGCGGCCAACGACCTCGATAGTGCGTTCAGCGTTGCGCGGAGCGACGACTATCGAGGCAATAGCTTCCTGTGGTCCACTCGCAGCCGTGATCACATACGAGCCGGGCAGCTCCGCGACGAAACCACCATCCGGATCGATAGTGCCTGCCGGGCCGCTTACCGTCCAGCGCACCGCATTGTTGTCTGCTTGTCCACTTGTTGCACGAACATTGAAACGCACCACGTCTCCGGTGCGGGCGTTGGTTGATCTTGGATCGATAGACAGCCCGGCCAAACTGCTCTTGACCACCATCACGTTTACGCTGCCGCTGCCGCTGCCGGAAGAAGCACTTAACGTCGCTTGCCCCGGCGAGATTGCCGTCACTACGCCGGCCGCGTCCACTGTTGCTACGTCAGGCTTGCTGGAAGTCCAGTTTATGGAAACGTCAGTGCGCGGATTCCCTTCCGAGCTTCGAGCTGTTGCCAGGAGCTTCGCAGTAGCGCCGACAACAAGCGGTGCTTTGACTGGTTCGATATCAATGCGCGTAACCGGACCGGGCTTGACCATCACATGGGTAAGCACAGTCTTGCCGCCTACGATTGCACCGACGAGCACTTCTCCAGGACTAAAAAAAGAAACTGTGCCCGACTCGTCCACGCCAGCCAGATCAAACGGGGCCGCAAACCAGGCCGACGCCGGCGCGCTGGTTTTGTTTCCGGACGCGTCTTTGACAAAGGCAGTGAACTTCACCTTTTGGCCGACGGAGATGTCCTGCGTCGCCGGCGTCAGCTCGGCGAGCTTCGTTGAAGTCGGCGCTGAAGCCGGCTCCTGAGCGGTTGACACGGCGGTCGCCATCGCGACAAGCAGGGCAACGCATAGGACCGCAAGCAAGCTGTGAAAGATGCGCATTATGATTCTCCTGAACAGGCTAATCTCGAACAAGAAATGAAATAATTTAAGAGACACGAACCGAAATGAAATCCTAAACGAAGTGAAATCTTAGTCAGGGAGCGAGTGAGACGCAAGCGAATGCCTCGGTGTCAGAAAACCTTTAAGTTTGTCACTGATCTCAGCCGTAGAGCTTGCAAAACGAAACGACAGAATGAAGGAAGGTCTGATCAAGTCCAGATTCTGTGCAGCAGTACCGCGAAGCGGTAGAGGCAATGGCAAAGCTTGCGAGCTACGATTTTGAGTGGGTTTTGCCCGGCCTCGGTTCGGCGCGTCACGACACAAAGCAAAACATGCGCTATCATCTCCAGTCGTTGCATTGTCTGGATGAAAGCTCGTCGCTAGTCTGTCCCGTTCCGTTAAGACTACTAAACCCCGACTCGAAGAATGAGGTGAATGATGACTAAAAACCAAAAGATTGCGCTGGGTTGTGGCGGTGGCGGTTGCCTTGGCTTGATTCTGCTGGTGATCGTCTGCGTTGTCCTGGTTGTCACGGGCATTGTTCCGGCGCCGGGTCTCTACAACCCAAACCGCAACTCCAACTACAACTACAATTCCAACCGCAATTCAAA
>JBGPYG010000274.1:0-5758 GCA_041493085.1 Pyrinomonadaceae bacterium
GCTGCGCGACAGGAAATCGAGCGGCTCTATCAGGAACTGCAGGACACCTTCGAGCGATCGAGTCAGGCCAAAGCGCTCAAACAAAGCGAGCGTTTGAAATCCGCTCTGCTCGACGCCGTAACTCACGACTTGCGCACGCCGTTGACATCGATCAAAGCATCCGTCACCACACTCTTGGATGATCAGCGGGCGGCCGCGAGCGGCGCCGATGAAGCATGGCTTGGTGAACCGGGCCGGCAGGAAATGCTGGAGGTGATTGACGAAGAAGCCGACCGGCTCGACCGGTTCATCGGTGAATTAATGGAACTGGCGCGCATCGAGGCAGGCGAGATGCAACTGCTGCGGCAGTGGAGTTCGCTCAGCGAGATTATTATGGCGGCGATGAAGCGAGCCGAGCCGCGCACTCGCGGTCATCGGATCGAACTGTGGCTCGACGATGAGCTGCCCGCAGTTCGTGTTGATGAACGAGCCGTGGCGGAAGTGATATACACGCTGATTGATAACGCGGCAAAATACTCGCCGCCGGAAGCGCGAATTCGCGTCAGCGCCACTGCCGACAATGACAACACGGTGAAGCTGGTTATCGAAGACGAAGGGCCGGGAATCCCTGTCGCTCTGCGCGAGCGGGTTTTCGATAAGTTTTTTCGGGCCATGCATGAAGGGGGTCGGGGGAAGCCTGCCGGAACTGGAATGGGTTTGGCGATCGCGCAGGGTATCGTTGAGGCGCACGGAGGCCGTATCTGGATTGAAGACGGCAGCGAAGGGCGTGGCGCGAGGTTCGTGGTAGCGTTACCGACTGGCGAATAACATGTCTGACAAACAACGCATACTTATCGTGGATGACGAGCGGCAGATTACGCGCGTGTTGAGCCGCGGACTGACAACCAAGGGTTACGACGTCCACATTGCCGCTGACGGCGAAGCTGCGTTGCAGACGTTTGGCGACTGGCATCCTGATCTGGTCATCACCGATCTGTCGATGCCAAACATGAATGGACTGGAACTCTGCCGCCGGCTGCGCGCGTTTTCGGAAGTTCCCATCATAGTGCTGTCCGTGAAGGGTGAAGAGCGCGCGAAAGTTGAGGCGCTTGATGCCGGGGCCGATGATTATGTTACCAAGCCCTTCGGAATTGATGAGCTGCTCGCGCGCATACGTGCCACACTGCGCCGCGTGCCCGTTGTGCAAGACGGCGCCAGAAATGTTTTGGAAGCCGGCGACTTTCGCATGCATTTTGATGAGCGCAAGCTGACGATCAAGTCCCGAGAACTCCACTTGACTCCCAAAGAGTACGACTTGATGGCGTATCTGCTGCGCCATTCAGGAAAGGTGCTGACGCATCACATGCTGCTCGGCGCCGTCTGGGGTGGCGATTACACTGAACAGACCGAGTACCTGCGCGTCTTCATCGGACAACTCAGAAAGAAGATCGAATCCGATCCGGCAAACCCTAAATACATCCTCACCGAGCCGTGGATTGGTTATAGGTTTCAACCAGATTGAATAGTGAGCAGTGAGCAGTAGGCATGAGCGGCAAGTTGCACTGCCCCATCACTACTCACGGCTTAGTGCTTACTGCTCACTGCTTACTGCTCACTGCTCACTGCTCACAGCTCACTGCTCACTGCTCACTTCCACCCGTCTTTACAAACTTTTTATAAACCCCTTACTCGCTCCTTATGTCCGCGGCGGTAGGTTCTTCTCATGAAGAAAGAAAGAACCAAAAACGCCGTGTGGTCATGGGAAGCGACCGGCGCATTCTGTTGCTTCACCGGGGGGATAGGCGCTGCATTACTCGGCAGCGTGCTGACCGCCGCTAGCTGGATACTCGGCGCGCAACTGCATCCCTGGCTGCACGGCCTGGGCACAGCGCTCTTGATAGTCACGATTCCGTTGCTGATCTTCTCCGGCTACTGCCTCGATTGGGCAGAACGCAAACCGAAGAAAAGGGGAGCCAGGGAGTATCACAATGCGGACCAGCGGTGAGTGTATTCGAACGCTCTGGGTAACCGTTGCTTTCGTTGGCGCACTCCTCTTGCCGGCCAGCAATGTGCGCGCGCAGCAGACCGTTTTCAACGTGCCGACCACTGACGTGCTGGACAAAGGCAAGGTCTATTTTGAGTTGGACATCAGCGCGAAGCCAAACGATTCCGACGCCTTGAACAAGTTCTCATCGTTTGTGCCGCGCCTCGTCGTGGGCGCGGGGAGCCGTGTGGAAGTAGGTTTGAATATCCTCGGCAACATCCAGCCCGGACCGGATTCGACAACGCTCGTGCCGAACATCAAATGGAAGTTTTACCAGGGCAAAGACAACGGCTGGGCGATTGTGGCGGGCGCCCATTTACATGTGCCTGTGCGCAATACGGCCTACAACGTAGGCACCTACGACTATGTACAAACGAGTAAGACGTTCAAGTCTGGCACCCGTGTGGGATTTGGCGGCCACTTCTTCAGCAAGAACGTGGTGGCGGCAAACGCCAATCGCGCCGGTGGCCAGTTCACGTTTGAGCAACCTGTCACGAAGAAGCTGAACTTCAATGCAGATTGGTTCACCGGTAAACATGCAGCCGGCTACGTGACGATGGGTGCTGCGTATAAGTTGACTGGCAAGCTGACAGGCGTGGCCGCCTACTCAATCGGCAATGCCAACGCGTCAAAGGGGAACCATTTCTTCTATTTCGAGTTGGGCTACAACTTCAACTAGGCGGGGAGCACGCGATGCTTGATCTAATCTTTATAGCCGCAACCATTCTTTTCTTTTTGCTCGCGCTCGCGTATGTGCGCGGGTGTGAAAAGTTGCAATAGGAGCAGGTGATGAGTCTTGAAACGGTTGTGAGCTTAATAGTCTGCGCACTGCTGCTATTTTACCTGGCATATGCGCTATTGCGTCCGGAGAAGTTCTGACAGCTTAGTTTAGAGGCGGGCATTGCCCGCCGGTTCAAGCCGCGCATGCACAGGTGTGGTTCAAAGTTGAGGCGGCAGGGCGATGTCCGCCTCTAAAAGCACGGTGATTCAATGACTATTAATGGTTGGCTACAAATTCTCTTGTTTCTGGTACTGATTCTGCTCGTGACGAAGCCGCTGGGCATCTTCATGACGCATGTCTTCAATCGCGAGCGGACGTTCCTTGATCCGGTGCTGCGGCCACTAGAGCGAGTCATCTATCGGCTGACGCGAGTGGAAGAAACGCGCGAGATGCGCTGGACTGAGTACGCCGTGGCCATGCTCTTGTTTAGTGTTGTTTCGATGATCGTCCTCTACTTGCTTCAACGTCTGCAGGGCGTGCTGCCGCTTAACCCACAGCATTTGCCCGGCGTCGACTCGGCGGCCTTCACCGGTTCTTCATTCAACACGGCATCATCATTTACAACCAACACGAACTGGCAGTCTTATGTGCCCGAAGTGACGATGAGTTACCTCACTCAGATGGCAGGTTTGGCTTACCACAACTTCGTTTCCGCAGCCGTCGGCATTGCGCTCGCCATCGCTTTCATTCGCGGCATCGCGAGACGTGAGATGCAGACCATTGGCAATTTTTGGGTCGACATGACGCGCGCGACGCTTTGGGTGTTGTTGCCCTTTTGTCTTGTTGGCGCCCTGGCGCTCGTTTCGCAAGGCGCGATCCAGAACCTCAAGCCTTATGACACGGCGAAATTGGTTGATCCACAAACGATCGAAGTCGACAAAAAGCTCGCAGACGGAAGCGTAGTTACAAATGCGGACGGCACACCGGTGAAGGAAACGCGAGTTGTCACCGATCAGGTTATCGCTCAGGGGCCACTCGCGTCCCAGGAATTCATCAAGCAGTGGGGCACGAATGGCGGTGGTTTCTTCAACGCCAACAGCGCACATCCGCTTGAGAACCCGACGCCTTTTACCAATCTGATCGCGCTGTTCTCGATCTTCGCCATCTCCGCCGGACTCACTTACACGCTAGGACGTATGACGGGCTCGCAGAAACATGGCTGGGCCGTCTGGGCGGCGATGGCAGTGCTCTTTCTGGCTGGCGTGACTACTGCGTACTGGGCCGAAGCGCGCGGCAATCCGCTGCTCGTCGGAACCGATCAAACAGTTAGCGCGACGCAGTCGGGCGGCAACATGGAGGGCAAGGAGGTGCGCTTCGGCATCGCCAACAGCGCACTCTTCGCTACGGTTACTACCGCTGCTTCGTGTGGCGCGGTTAACTCGATGCACGACAGCTTCACGCCGCTCGGTGGCATGGTGCCGCTCGCCAACATCATGCTCAGCGAAGTGATCTTCGGCGGCGTCGGCGCCGGCATGTACGGCATTTTGATCTATATCGTTCTGGCAGTTTTCATTGCCGGACTGATGGTCGGACGGACGCCGGAATACCTGGGCAAGAAGATTGAATCCTACGACGTGAAGATGGCAATGCTCGTGGTGCTCGTCTTTCCGCTGACGATTCTGGTCTTCACAGCCATCTCGATGATTTCGCCAACATTCGGCACATCGCAATTGAACAATGCAGGGCCACACGGACTATCCGAAGTTCTCTATGCTTTCACCTCCGGCGCAGCTAACAACGGTTCAGCGTTTGCGGGTATCTCGGCGAATACGCTTTGGTATAACACGACCATCGGCATGGCAACGCTCATCGGACGGTTCATGATGATTATCCCGATGCTGGCTATCGCCGGAAATTTGGCTCGCAAGAAGACTGTGCCACCGTCACTCGGCACCTTCCCCGTAACGACGCCGCTTTTTACGACGCTGCTCATAAGCGTGATCGTGATCGTCGGCGCGTTGACTTTCTTTCCGGCGCTCAGCTTAGGCCCGATTGTCGAGCACCTGCTGATGCAAGCGGGTAGAACGTTTTGATTTTGGAGTGCGGCGACTCGACCACCCCAGCGCGGCTGCCGCGCCGGGGACCCCGGCTGTCGCCGCTTTGGTCCGTCGGCGGTTTGACGCCGCGCTCCATCAAAGGAACCGTTGCTGCGACAGGTAGCAGACGATGAAAGCGCTGACAGGTCAGCGCACTCCAAAGAGTTGAATGACCCCAAGGCAACCATGGCTACACAAACCAAGAAAAAAGCAATCTGGAACTGGCAGATTGCCAAGCGCGCTATCGTCGATTCTTTTAAGAAACTGAATCCGCGCACGATGATGAAGAATCCCGTGATGTTTGTCGTGGAGGTTGGTAGTGTCTTGACGACCCTGCAACTGATTCGGGGAATCATTGCGCCGATTCCTGCTGTGACGAGTACCGGCTTTGAGTTGCAGATCACACTCTGGCTCTGGTTCACCGTGCTCTTCGCAAACTTCGCCGAGGCAATGGCGGAAGGGCGCGGGAAAGCCCAGGCCGACAACCTGCGCAAGTCGAAGACTGAGACCATTGCGCACCGCCTGTTATCAGGAACTCAGACGGAAGATGTGCCGGCGGCGCAACTTCGAAAAGGAGATATCGTCGTCGTCAGCGCAGGCGAGTTCATTCCTGGAGATGGCGAGATTGTTGAAGGTGTGGCATCGGTTGACGAGTCAGCAATCACAGGCGAAAGCGCGCCGGTTATTCGCGAGGCAGGTGGTGACCGTTCCGCCGTGACCGGCGGCACGCGCGTGCTTTCCGATCAGATAAAAGTTCGAATCACTTCGAACCCCGGCGAGACATTCATCGACCGCATGATAGCGCTCGTCGAAGGTGCTGAAAGGCAAAAGACACCAAACGAGATTGCCCTGAATATCCTGCTCGCGGGATTGACGATCATATTTCTTCTCGCCGTCGTGACTCTCCAGCCGTTCGCC
>JBGPYG010000070.1:0-11931 GCA_041493085.1 Pyrinomonadaceae bacterium
GACCATGCCGTAGCGGCCGGTTTGTCTCGGGCCCACCGTATTAAAAAGTCTGACGATGGTTACCGGCAATTTTTTCTCGCGCCAGTAAGCCAAAGCCAGAAACTCGTCAATCGCCTTCGAGCACGCGTAGCTCCAGCGGCCCTTGGTTGTCGCGCCCATAACGAGATTGCCGTCTTCGCGAAAGGGGACGTCAGTGCTCAGCCCATACACCTCCGAGGTCGAGGCGATCAGGACGCGCTTCTGTTTCTTGTTTGCCAGCGCCAGCACCACCTCGGTTCCGCGCACGTTCGTTTCAATCGTGCGCACCGGGCTCTCGACGATCAGCTTCACCCCTACCGCCGCCGCCAGATGAAACACGACGTCACTCTGATCGACGAGCTCAGCGGTTACCGGCTGGTTGTGAACCGAATCTATCGTGTAATGAAACCGCGGATTACTTTTGAGGTGTTGAATGTTTTCGATGGTTCCGGTCGATAGATCGTCTATCACCAGCACTTCGTCACCACGATGCAAATAGGCATCGGCAAGATGAGAACCAATGAAGCCGGCGCCGCCGGTTATGAGTACACGCAAAATTTTGCGCTCCTTTGTTCGATATATTCTAGTCTGCTCTGAGCCAGCGAAGCAGGTGTCGGCATAAAGCCTGGGGCGTGAGCCCCAGGGAAGTAATGAGATCAACCCGCAGCCCGTGTAAACGGGCGGCAGCGCTCCGTTTGATATCCGTTCTTCTTATGATCGACATTGGATAATACCTGTCTCTTCATCAGCTCGATGCTGTCGCCCGTTTTCACGGGCTCGGTGCCTCTACTCTCTAATCCTGGGGTTTCGCTTTGCTCGACCCCAGGCTTTATGCTGACGCCTGCTTCGCAGGCTCCGGAAGTTTCAACAAATCCGCGTAAAGACTCTTGATGTCCTTTATCAGCCGCTCCGTTGAATAGTGGCCGATCACGAATTGTAAACCACGGTCACCGGTTTCACGACGCAGGGTAGCGTCTGCAACGAGTTTCGCTAACCCGGCGGCGAAGGCTGAAACGTCTTCAGGAGGCACACTAATGCCTCGCTGGCAGATCGCAAATGGCTCGTTGGATTCCCGGGGAATTCGTTCTCCCAAGAGGTCAACCACGCCGCCCACCGCCGTGGAGATCACTGGACGCGCATTGAACATCGCTTCAATCAACGTCAAGGGTGTTCCTTCGTTGCGAGAAGTTAGCGCGACAATATCGAGTGCGGGATAAATCTCTTCCAAGTCGCGCCGACCTCCCACAAACGTTACATCTTCAGCCAACTCGGCTGAATGCATTCGTTTCTCAAGTTGCTTCCTGAGCGATCCGTCACCAATAACAACAAACCGCACGCGCGTGTTCGGGGAGTGTTTCGAAAACTTGTTTTTGTACTCGGCGGCCACGTCGAGGAACAGCGCATGATTCTTGATCGCGGTCAGCCTGCCAACGATTCCAACGAGAATGTCGTCCGGCTTTATGCCAAGCTCCTCGCGAAAAGACCGCCCGCGTTCTCTCCAGTTAGCAAAAGCCGTTGCGTCGAGCCCAAGCGGAATCACCGAGAATTGCTCGGTGCTTCCAACCCTAAACTCTTCATTGATCTCACGACGCTGTTGTTCACTCAGAACGACTAGGCGATCGGTAATTAACCTTGCCAGCGCTTTTTCGATCAATAGAAACGCGCGCGTCTGCAGCGGTCCGTAATAGCTGTGGAAGATATGTCCGTGGTAAGTGTGCACGAAGCGGCAAGCTCGCGGACGCCCCAGTAATGCACTTGGAGTTAACCAGCGGTAGAAAAGTCCAGCGATGCGACCTACGGTGCCGGCTTTTGCCGTGTGGGTGTGAACAATGTCAGGGCGTTCGCTACAGAAAAGCTTGTAGAGTTTCCAAATTGTGAGCGCGTCTTTTAAAGAAATCTCACGGCTCATCTCCGGAACAAAGACCGGCGTCACGCCCATCTCCGTTGCAAAGTAACCCATGTCATCTTCGCCCGGCGGAACTGTTCCGGCTACGAGTAGCGACTCACACTCCGCGCTCTGCAGTCCTTTGGTGAGCCAAACGACATGTTTTGCCGGCCCACCTACATTAAGGCGGGCAATGACGCGAACAATCTTCATTAACTCCCAGGACTACGGGCATCTTGCCCAGATGATGAGTCTCTGTGCAACCTCCGTGTTCTCTGTGCCTCCGTGGTTAAAAAAAGCTGAAGTTACACGCACCACAGAGACACAGGGAACACGGAGGTTGCACGGAGAGAAAGTGAGAATATGAACGCACTTGGATTCTCGGATCCTTCAGACTTAAGCACTTACCTCGGCAGGGCGTTGCAACTCCATTTTGTTTGCGCCTGTCTCGGCCACGAGATTCGAAGCACGCAGCAGACTTTCGAACGTGCCGGCGTCAGTCCACCAGCCATCGAGTTCCTCCCAGGTCATCTCGTCCCGTTTGATGTAAGCGTTGTTGACGTCGGTGATTTCCAGCTCACCGCGCCCGGACCGCTTCAGTGTCCGAATGATGTCAAACACCTCGCCGTCGTACAGATAGATTCCGATCACTGCGTATTCCGATTTTGGTGATGACGGCTTCTCTTCAATAAGCAGAACGTTTGGGCCACTGAGTTCGGGGACACCAAAGCGTTCCGGGTCCGGAACTTTTTTCAGAATGATCTTGGCGCCTTTGCCCTGCTCTTTATAGGCGCGAACTGCGGCGGCGATGTTGCCCTCGATGATGTTGTCACCTAAGACAACGCACACCGGTTCTTTGGCGGCGAAATGTTCCACGAGCGAGAGCGCCTCGGCGATGCCCCCTTCGCCCTCCTGATAGGTGTAGTTGAGATGTTTGAGACCAAAGGCTTTCCCGTTGCCTAGCAGTTTAAGAAAGTCGCCGGCTGAATTACCGCCCGTAACGATCATGATGTCGGTGATTCCCGCGTTCACCAGCGTTTGAATAGGAAAATAGATCATCGGCCGATCATAAACCGGCAGCAGGTGCTTGTTAGTGACCGCGGTCAGTGGCCGCAATCGTGTTCCTAATCCGCCGGCTAAAACAATGCCTTTCACACATTCACCTCCATGGTCAGTCAGTTGTCACTCTTATCTTTCGCCTTAGGTCTTTGGTCTTTGGCCTTTGAAAATCGTTTCTTCTGTCGCTGCAAACGTCACAACCTCGCTTAACCAGGCCAAAGACCCAAGACCAAAGGCCAAAGACCTAAAGACCAGCACTTAATCAATAAATCTTTGGAACCACAGCTCAAGCATTAGCAACGTCCAGAGCTGATGGGAATAATCTCGCTCGCCGCGCGTGTGCAGCTCAACGAGTTGTTTGACCGCTTCCGGTTTGAATAGTCCGCGCTTCAATGAGGCCTCGGCAAGCAGTGTCTCGCGCAGGAAAGGCTGGAGCTTGCCGCGAAACCAGTGGCCAATGGGCACGCCAAAGCCCATCTTCCGGCGGTCCAAATTCTCCGCTGGCAACAGCTTCTTCAGCATACGTTTCAACAAATACTTGGTGGTTAGCCCGCGCAACTTGAATCTTTCCGGCAAGCTTGCCGCAAACTCCATCACGTGATGATCCAGGAATGGCGAGCGCGCCTCGAGCGATACGGCCATGGTGGCAATGTCCACTTTCACCAGTAGATCGTTGGGCAGGTAGGTCATGATGTCTGTCAGCAACGCCGCATCGACAATGCCGGATCCGTTGGCGCGCGCAAACCACGGGTTGAGCAGGTTAGCGGCAGACACGCTTTGCGTTTGCCGCCGGAAATCCTCTGAATACAAATCCCGCTTCGCCTCCGAATCGAAGACGCTCACCCAGCGCAGATAACGTTCGACCTTCCCGAGCGATGCGGCCTGAATAAAGCGCTTCACATCTCTCACGCGACCGCGCTTTGTTTCCGATGACGGTAGCAGCTCTATCGCCTGGCGCATCACCTTATCGCGAAGCACTGCCGGTATCCGATGGTACCGCTCGGCCAATCGCATCGCGGCATAGCGTTCGTAACCAGCGAACGACTCGTCGCCGCCGTCGCCGTTCAAGGCCACGGTCACATGCTTGCGAGTTTCGCGGGCAACATAATAAGTGGGGATGGCCGAAGAATCTGCGTAGGGTTCGCCGTAGTGTTCGACCAGGATCGGCAAAACTTCGAGAGCGTCCGGACGAACTATGAACTCGTGATGGTCGGCGCCCACGTGTTCTGCAACCCGGCGCGCATGATGCAACTCGCTGAAGTCCTGTTCCTCAAATCCGATCGAAAACGTTTTTACCGGCGCGCTTGATTCCTCGCTCATCAGCGCCACCACGGCGCTCGAGTCGATGCCGCCGGAGAGAAAAGCTCCCAACGGCACTTCCGACATCAAGCGCACCTTAACCGCATCGCGCAGAATCTCGATGGCGCGCTGGCCCGCCTCCTCTTCGCTGATATCAATTTTTTTTGAGAAGTCGGGCTGCCAGTAGCGCTCGATCTTTATTTCACCTTTTCGGTAACGCAGGCTGTGTCCCGGTTCCAACTTTCTGATCGCCTGATAAGCGGTCAGCGGCGCGGGCACGCACATAAAAGAAAGATAGTGGTGTAGCGCCTCAGCATCGATGTCCCTGCTGATGTCCGGATGCAGCAACAAAGCGCTGAATTCCGAACCGAAGATCAACTGGCCATTCACCTGCGCGTAGAGCAGTGGCTTTTTGCCGACGCGATCGCGCGCCAGGAAAAGTTCCTGAGTGCGCTCGTCCCAAATCGCGAAGGCAAACATCCCGCGCAGATGTTTGGGACAATCGGCGCCGTATTGATCGTAGGCGTGCACGATTGCTTCGGTGTCGCTGTTTGTATAAAAGGTGTGACCGAGTTTCTCGAGCTTGTCGCGGAGTTCGCGGTAGTTGTAAATCTCGCCGTTGAAAACTATCCAGGCGGTGCGGTCCTGGTTGTGAATCGGCTGCTGCCCACTCTTCAAGTCGATGATCGCCAGGCGGCGCATGCCGAGGCCGACCGCGCCGTTGAGGTAAAAACCGTCGTCGTCTGGCCCACGGTGGCGGATGGCGGCGCACATCCGAGCCAGCAGAGCCTGGTCAACATCCGACTTGTCGTTGCGAACTATGCCTACGATTCCACACATACTCTGTAAAAAACTTAATGGGCCGCGGATTGACGCGGATCATGCGAATCTGAAAAAGCCTGGGTTAAACGGTTACCTGTTTTTCTTTTGAAACTGATTTGCATCTATTTCTTTCTCAGATCCGCGCTGTTCCGCGAAAATCTGCGGCTGATTGCAGATTTCTATCCGAAAGTTCTTCCCGGGCGCGACTTGGAAGTCGCCGCTTGTTGCACTGCCAACTCCTGCCGCTCTGCCAATTCTCGCTGCTTCCTTTCCTCTCGCTTTTCCTGCAACAGTACGAAGCCGACTGCGACGAAGATAAAGTAAAACACCAATAGCTGCGCACGCTGGCGATAGGCTGTTCCCACATTACCCTGAAAAACTGAATAGGCGATGGTAAGCATGACGGTAAAAATCAGGATAGGCGAGATCATGCGCAAACGATATTTGATGGCAAACCATAGCCCCAGAACCAAGAGAGGAAAAGAGGCCCACCAAACCACCATCTCCGGCAAAGTGATGCTTTGACGCAAGGAAGTGATTTGCCAGGGAAAGGGGGCAAAGAGCAAATAGAGTACGCCCATGGGAATTGTGGAGAGCGCGCCGGAGGTGCTCGAGACATCCACGTCACGGCCAAAACCGGATTCCGCCGAGCGCGCGAGGTCAAGACGACTGCGTTGCAGCGTTTGCAGGTTTCCATAGCGCTCAAATTGAACACTAGCCGAGCGCGTCACGCCGACATAAGTCAAAGCCAACCCCAACAGAATGAAGGCCGTGAACTGGCGCGCGAAACTTGTGGCCGTCACCTGCTGCATGCCGATGACAAACGCTCCGGCGATGGCGACACAGATCATGTAGAAGACATAAAACCGCAGCGCAATCAGACCTGATAGCGCGAGTAACAAAACAACAATGTATTTTAGAGCGAGCTTTTCACCTAACCTCAGGGTGCACAGGATAGCTAATGCCAACAAAAAAACAATGGGGCCATCTTTGAGGCCTTGCGCCGACCAGAGCACGAGCGACGGATAAAAGGCGACGGCTATTCCGGCAATACGCGCCACTCTGAAATTATGGAAGACCTGTTGTGCACACAAGAAAATTATCACCGCGGTGGCCGCGCCGAAAACCGAATTCATGAGCTGGACTGCCAGCATATTGCGTCCGATAAGTCCGTAGACAGCCGCAACCAGGTAGACCATTCCCCAGCCTGAGCCCTCTCCGCTGCGCACAAACTGATTGGCGATAGCTTGATAATACTTGTCTCCTGCCCAACCCAGGCGCTGAGCGTTGCCGAAGAAGTCGTAGGTTATGGCGTCACCGCCAAAAAAGTCCTGGCCCCGAAATACAAAAATTGCGGTAGCAATAATAATTCGTACGAGCAGGGCGGCAACGAACAGTCGCAACAAGAAGGATCCGTTCACATCTCTCTTATAAGAGTAAAAGCCAACGACCGCCGCCAGGGCTGTACAAAACAAGACAGCTCTGGCGGCATCGAAGCCGGTAAAGATTCCGTAGTCGCTCGCATGAGGTACCACCAGCGTAGGCACGAAGATCACGATCCCAACGCACAGAAGCAGGTAAAGCAATGTAAGCAGAGCATTCATATTCAGGAAATTAACCGCCTGGACTGCTAGACCCGGCTAGATGTCGTCCGGCAAATCAATTCGCGTCTTGCGTTCAATCAAGAACTGATCTTCTGCGCTCAATTCCTTTATGGGTTTGGCGGGCACGCCGGCAATTAGATAGCCCTCCGCCGTCAACTCAGTTGTAATTACAGAGCCTATCCCGACTACGCATCGCGAAGGCAATGACCCTCCAGGCGCTATGCGAATTTCGGAACCGATGTAGGCAAACGATCCGATATCGATCGGACGGGTCCGTTGTCGATTGTGAGTCCAGAGCGAGGAATTACGGCCACCCAGAATCGATCTGCGACCAATCGTCACGCGGTCGGTGAAGTCTATTTTGTGCCCGGCAGTTATGATGCTTCCCTCGCCGAGCAGGAATCTTGGATCCGTTGGGTTAACAACCTCCGGATCGGGTATTGAGTTAATTTCATTCATGCGAATTATTTCCGCATAACGACCAAGCAACACTTCATTGCCGCCGCGGATGATGTTCAGATGTCCGATGCGAACGTGGTCGCCAATTGTCAGTTGCTTGACGCCGACAAAAACATTCAGGTGACCGATTGTTACATCATCATCGATCTGACAATGCTTCGCGTCGATGATGCTCAATCCGATACGAACACGTTTGCCAATTCCATAACCAAAAAACACGCGATAGACTGGACGCTTTAGAAAAGACGGGAAGAGAGCGACAATCGCAAGCACGATCAACCTGAATTTGCTCACTTGATGCATGTGTTGCAGGCCACTAAACTAAGTCCAGTTCTACGCCATCGCATCAGCTTCGTTATCGCACCAACTGATGCGTCTCTAATTCGGCGGTGGCTTTCACGACCTGATCCGTTGGCGTTTGCTTTCTCACCCAGCTTAGCAATTCCGGAATCCCCTGCTCGAGAGTAACGCGAGGTTCATACCCAAGTAGTTCCCTGGCCCGTGAGATATCCGCAACGCAATGGCGAATGTCTCCTTCACGATACTTTCCGACAATCTCGGGTGACACGTTCTTGCCGAGCCCTGTCGAAAGCAACTCCGTGACTTCCCGAATGGAAGTGGCAACTCCGGTCCCCACGTTAACCGGAAGATAATTGGCTCGATCAGTTTCAAGAGCCAGTAGGTTTGCCTGGATTATGTCGTTGACGTGGACGAAATCGCGTGTTTGCTCTCCGTCTTCGAAGATCATTGGTGGTTGATCGTTAAGCAACCTTGACGAAAAGATCGCGCACACGCCGGTATACGGATTTGAGAGAGCCTGCCTTGGGCCATAAACATTGAAGTAACGCAGTGCCACCGTGGGAATCCCGTATGCGCGACCGATGACCAGGCAAAACTGTTCCTGATCCTGTTTCGTTATCGCATAAACGGAAGTCGGGAATAGTGGCTTGTCTTCTCTTGTTCCGGCTGGCGACAACACAATCTTGCACTTGGGACACTCCATCTCCCAACGTCGATCAAGCAATTGCTTCTCTTCACGCAGTTGGGGATACACCAGCCCGCAATTAGCGCAATGATAAGCACCTTCCCCGTAGATCGACATCGAGGACGCAACAATCAGTTTCTTAATCTTATTGCGCTGCTTGATGACGCTTTCCAGCAGAACGGCAGTTCCAAGATCGTTCGCTCGAACATAGCGATCGACCTCATACATCGATTGCCCAACTCCCACTTCGGCAGCTTCATGAAAGACGACGTTAATCCCCTCCAATGCTCTTTCAACTACCGGGGCGTCGCCAACATCTCCCCGAATAAACTCCGCTGACGGGTTCAGATGTTCAGGCAGTCCGTCTTCATGAACCTGCGAAACCAGAGAATCGAGTATTCTGACTCGATGTCCCCGTTCGATGAGCGCGTCTACAATGTGTGAACCGATAAACCCTGCGCCGCCGGTAACCAATACGTTGAATTTTTCCAATTATTATCGACCCTTCCTTATCTTTTCAGGAACCCTGATCCTGGACCCGCGTAGTTTGACTTTTCATCCGCGGCATTCGCTCCCGACCCGCGTCGCGCACTACCGACCTGAGCAGCTCAAACACGCGCGGCGCCTGCACGTTTGCCGAGTATTTGGTTTCAACCGTTGTGCGACCGGCACGGCCAAGTTGATTTCGAAGATCAGCCGACTGCAAGAGACGGCCCAACTTTTCGATCCACTCGTCTTCAGAGTTGGCGATGAAACCGTTTTCGCCGTCGTGAATAATCTCCGTGTTTACTCCCACAGGTGAGCAGACCGTCGGAATCCCCAGTGCCATGAACTGCAACGCCTTCAATCCGCATTTGCCTTTGCTCCATGAGTCGTCCGGCAAGGGCATGATCCCGATGTCGATGGAGTTTAGATCTTCCAACTCCGTAACAGATCGCCACGACATCGCTTCAACGTTTATGCCATCGAGTTTGTAGGTGGGAGTGCCGATCACTCGCAAGCGAAATCTCGTTTGCCTTGCGAGTTTCTGAAGCACGGAGCGCAGTGTGTCCAGATGCTGCACAGTGCTGAAGCTTCCGGTCCAGCCAATAGTTGGCATCTCGGATTCCTTCGTTCGCTCCGTGACCTTGTACTTTTCCGTATCGATCGTCGTGGGCACTATGGTGACGTTTTCATTAACCTGCCGCGCATATTCCGCCAGATAAGGATTACCGGCCATGACGTGAGCAGACATGCGGCAGATCGACTTTGTTTTTGATGCAAACTTCAAATAACTGAGGTAGCCGTTTGTCGGACTCCGGTACGAAACAAACACCGCGTCGTCAAAATCGAAGACTATAGGTACGCCCGAACGATGGATCCAGCGCTCGAAAACAGGTGGACCCAGCAACGCGGCTTCCCGAAAGACGTAAACCACGTCGTAATCCCTGACCGACCTCATCATGGAAAAACGGCGCGAAATGCCTTCGGCCACCAGGCGCAATTTCGGTCCCAGGTTCCCCGTCTTGTAGAGCAGCGTATGAAGCTCTTCGGATTCGAAAGGGGCATAGGTTATCTCCACACCGTTTTTGCGCAGCAGCGGTTCCCACTGCTCGAGTCGGTAGCGCTGGCCGGGCGAGGTGTCGTAGATACTTGGTACTATGGCAAGAAGACGCATCACATTCTCGGAAAATTGCTCTACTAACGATATTGGAATAAGGATTTAGTATAGGAGAGGCTTGCAGACTCGTTCAACCCGGGGTTGACCAATAAGAAAAAGAATTTCAAATTAGGCTCGAATTGCTGCTCAATCGCGTCGTCTGTTGTAGTGATCAAATCTCCGGCGACGCTTGAATCCTGTTCACCAGTCGCTCGTACAAGCGTCGGTACCTTGTCCGTCCGACGCCCACCAAATCAAACTCCTGCCGCGCCACGCCGCGCAGACGTTCTGCCAAATTTTCATCGCCGCGCATAGCATCGACCTCATGCAAAGCCTTCAGATATGCCTGCGGAGTAAACTCCCGTAGCAAAGCCCCAACCCGCTTTTCTTCGATCAACTTATCCAGATCGCCAACACCGGCATTGCAAACTACCGGCAGCCCGGCCGCCAGATACTCGGCAATCTTGGTCGGCGATGAAGACTGTTTTGAATAGCACGGTTTGATAAACGAGATCGCAATGTCCGCTGCCTTCAGATAACGCGGCACGTCGCCCGGCGTCACCTGAGTCACCAGGAAGTCTTTCGGTTCAATACTCAGGCTCGTCATGCGCTCGATCACCATCTGACGCGGGCTCTGAGTCAGTATCATAGAAAACGTCGTTGGATCCTGCCGATGAGCGACCGCCAGGAAGTCAGTCATTTCGTCGGTCAGATACCAGCCGCCAAACGAGCCAAGATAGACAATCACGCGGCGGCCGTTCAGGTTTAGCTCCGCGCGCAGTGATTCTCTCGAAGCCCGCTCGGCTGTCTCAAACCTTGCAAAATCCACGCAACACGGGATCACTTCAATCGGCCGGCCCAAATGATCCGCATCCGAGCAGCCTGGAAAAACAATATCGCGGGCCTTCTCCGTCAGTAGCACGAACGCATCAGAGACTCGCAGCAGATAGCGTTCAACTCTCTTTAGTCCCCGATACAGGTAACCATTCTCGGGCCAAACGCCAGCATCCGTGTATTCTTCGGGCATGAAGCCGCGAATGTCAAAAACCAGTTGTCCGCCCTTGAGCTTTTTGGCAACTGCACTCATCACGGCGGGAACGTGATTGCGCGCGTGCAAAATGCTAACGCCTTCGCGCCGCATTATTCGCAGTATGGCCCAGGCGCCAACGGCCATATCGTAAATCGTGGCGGGCAGCGAGGGCCACTTATGATATTTCCGCCAATGCCAGGAAATGCCTTCGGCGTTAAGGGCGGCGCGTTGTTTGGCAATGTCGTCCGCGGTCCAGGTCTCGGGGGGGCGGGGCTCAAAAGTCAAAAGGCTGACTCGAACATTCTCGGATTGCAACTGTCGCAGGTACGGGAGGACTTGCGTCTGAACCAGGGGCTCTCGCAAACCGAAGTAACAGACATACAAAGTGCGCACAGGCTTCATAGGACTCAGCGTAGGGTTCAGTTTGTTATCAGAACCGGGAGCAGTAGCGACCGGGTCTCACCACTCGCCTTAGGTTTCGGTCGTCCGGTCTATTTGCGATCCTAAAAGCTTATTTGCCAGGTTGAATCAAGGACCCGGTCGCTACCGCTCCCGGTTCTGATTAGGAACTGTGACGCGCAGTTTATCTTTGACGGCCCATTGCAGCGTGCCGATGATTGTAGCTGCGTCGAGCATAGCGATGAGCGGCGCCAGTACCAGCATTCGGGCAACATTCTCAAAGCTGCTGCCGGGATAACAGGCGCGGTTGCGCCAGATGGCCACCGCCGCGCGCGCAAGCAACATCGCCAGCCAAAGCAGCAGCGTGACAAACAGCCAGCGAACCCCGAACCTAAAGATTGGCAGCGCGGAAACCAGTAGCAATATGTAACGTTTGAATATAGCTGCCTGCCATTGCCGCCACAAACCTGCCCGCATGTTATGGCGAGCATAGGTGACGAAGCGCTTGAATGTTAGCCACGGAGTCGCTTGCACCTGCCAATGAACCAGAGCGTCAGGCGCGTTAACAATGCGAAAGTCTGCCTGTTCGATCTTGTTCATGAACAGGAGATCCTCAGCCGAACGCAAATCCTCCGGGAAGCCGCCAACAGCTTGCCAGACACTGCGCTTCATCAAGGCGGAAGCCACAAAGCGTGAACGAACGAGCTTTCCCTCAATCTCAACCGGAGGTGC
>JBGPYG010000349.1:0-4481 GCA_041493085.1 Pyrinomonadaceae bacterium
AACCTGCCGTCAGAAACCATGGCTCGGAGATCGCGATTCGTGGCGGCAATCACTCGGACGTCGACGCTAATCTCATGAGTGCCGCCCACCCGACGAATCTTCCGCTCCTGCAAAGCGCGCAGGAGTTTTGCTTGCATGGCGACGTCAAGCTCGGCAATTTCGTCGAGGAAAAGCGTGCCTCGATCCGCGATCTCAAAGAGCCCCTTCTTCTCAGCGTGCGCTCCAGTGAAGGATCCTTTTTCGTGGCCGAAAAGCTCAGATTCGAGCAGATTCTCGTTTATCGCGGCACAGTTGACCGCCTGAAACATTTCTTGTGCGCGCGGCGACTGATTGTGGGTCGCGCGCGCGATCAACTCCTTGCCGGTGCCAGACTCGCCACGAATCAGCACGGTCGAATTTGAGCGCGCCACCTTCAGTATCATCCGCTTCACCGACTCCATCTTGGGCGACGCCGAAACAATTTCTGTATCGAGCGCATCGAGACGTTTCAGCGCGCGATTTATTGTCTCCAGCAGCGCCGTCTTGTCATACGGCTTCTCAAGATAGTCAAAGGCGCCGCGTCGCAAAGCCTCTTTAGCCGAATCAATTGATCCGTGCGCGGTAAGAAGAATAACGATGATTGAGGAATCGAGTCCCAGCAGATGCTGTAGTAACTCAATCCCGTCCATGCCGGTCATCTTCAGGTCGGTTAAGGCGAGATCGAATCTCCGGTCTTTGGCAAACTTGATTGCAGCTTCGCCGGACGACGCCGTGGTTACGTCATAAGCTTCGCCGGAGAGAATCATCTCCAGAATTTCCCGCTGCGATTTTTCGTCGTCTACTACTAGTATGCTTTTGCGCGCCATGTTGTTGAGGGCTGAAGGTTGAAGTCAGAACCACCTGCGTTAGCGGGTGCGTTCAGCTGTACTCACCACCCGCTAACGCAGGTGGTTCTGACTTCAACCCTCAGCCTTTCCTCCTCCGTCCTCTGGTTTCACCGGCAGAATAATTGTGAAAGTGGTGCCGCTGCCTTCTTTAGAACTTACAGTGATCGAGCCGCCATGATCATCAATGGCTTTTTTGACAATGGCAAGTCCTAGTCCGGTGCCGGTCTCTTTCGTTGAATAATAGGGCTCGAATATCTTGGCGATGTCTTCCGGCGCGATTCCTCTGCCGCTGTCGGTAATCTCGATGCGAGCCCGGTTGGCTGCTTCAGCCGATAATCTTATGCCAACGCTGCCACCTTCACCGTCAATCGCTTCGAGACTGTTGATTAGAAGATTTGTGAAGACAGATCGCAAGGAGTCCTTATCCGCCATAACCAGCGGCACCTTGCTCAGCTCTTCCAGGCTCGTCTCGATGCCGTTCTCTGCTGCCTGGCCGGTAATCACGCGCAAGGCATCTTCCGCTTGGACGCGAAGGTCAAGAAACTGCAACTCCAGCGCGCTTGGCCGGGAGTATTTTAGGAAATCAGTGATATGGCGATTAATTCGTTGCACTTCCGCCTTGAGCTGATCTGCCAGGCGCTCGAACGTTTCGCGCTTCGCCGGGTCTTCCGGCGCAAAAGACGAGCGCAGGTGATCCAAAGTGAGATTGATGTAGTTCAGCGGGTTGCGGATTTCGTGTGCGATGGCGGCCGCCAACCGGCCCACCACGGCGGTCTTTTCAACCTGATGAAGCTTCGACTCCAGCTCGCGCAAGCGCCCAACCCTCGCGATCATGTCGTTGAATGCGGTAGAGAGGGCGCCCATTTCATCGCGCCGGTCGGTGGGAACTCGAACGTCAAAGTCACCGGTCGCGACGCGACGCGCCGCGACTGATAAGTCTTTGATTGGTCGAGTAAATCGCCAAACAAACACACTGGTGACAAGCGTGGTTGCCAGCAATAATAGAAGCGTGTAGAGAGCAGAGCGAGAAGCCTGGCGCTCAAGAATATCTTTCATCGTGTTCGCCGAGCTGAGCACGACGATTACGTACCAACGCCCTTGTTGGGTCTCCACGGGAAAATAGAATGCTCCGGGCTCCCCGGCTTGGGGGGCGCGCGAGGCGGTCAACCAGGCAGGTAGTTGTTCGCCTTCGTCTGTTAGTTCAACTGCACTACTCAATGCTGGCAAGGGCACGTCGATGATCCGCGCATAATGCGGATTTCCATCGGGGTTCTTGGTCGGTGCGTAGTCCTTAACAAGACTGTCCAGAACATTTCCGTCTCTGTCTACCACCAGCACGTTACGCACACGTCCATTCCGCTCATCGGAAAGTTGGTCGCGTACATTGCTTTTGATCTGATCGAGGTATTTGTTACTCGAGATACTGTTAACCCCCAGCGCGACTCCGGCCATAATGGCCTGCTCCTGCTCAACCAGCATGTGGGCGTTTTGTCTAACTGACTGCAGGTTGACGTAATACTGGACACCGAGCGTCAAACCTAAAAGCACGACCAGCAACAGCACTAATCGGGCGCGAAAGCTGTTCCAAAGCTGCGGAGTCTTCATGACAGTTTGACGGCAAGTTTCACTGGAATCGTTGTCATCATTAGGCCTTTCCTCCTGTTAAGAGAGCACAGTGAGGGCTTGTTACGAGTTATGTACAAAAGATTACTTTTGTGTTGCCGCGTGCGATTTCAGATGTTATAGTTGGTCCGGTCTCGAATCAATGTCCCCAGGGACCGCCAATTAGGGAATTCTCCCGCCTAAACGTAACAGGACCGAAGGTCCATAACAAACCAGGAGTTGTTAGGAGAGCTGTTGTAGACTCTCAAGGCTGCCAACTTAGCTTTTGCATTCGAGAAAGGGCATTTCACAAGCCTTTGCCATTGTGTTACGCGGCGTAGAATTTTCGGTCGGGCTCACGAAAGTGAGCAAAGAGACCCCTAGAAAGGTAATAAACCCCTGATGACTTCAAAGAATCGCCACCCCCGCATTTTTTCTTTCGCATTCATA
Source organism: Pyrinomonadaceae bacterium (assembly GCA_041493085.1). Lineage (GTDB taxonomy): Bacteria > Acidobacteriota > Blastocatellia > Pyrinomonadales > Pyrinomonadaceae > PSRF01. The sequence continues at coordinate 2,919 of JBGPYG010000349.1, forward strand.
CTGATCGTTCTTCTTCTTCTCCCTCTTCAAATTGCAGACGCCGCAAAGAAGCGGCACGAAAACAACGCCCGCGGGAAAAACGCCCGCGGGAAAAATGCCCGCGGGAAAAATGATCGCCGCGCCGCAGCGCGCCCCGCAAGAGGCAAGAAACTTTCGGCAAAGGAGCGCCGTGCCGCCAATCGTCATGAGCGGCTTTCCGCAAAGGATTCTCGGCGCGGTGGTAAATCCCGTTTGTCGCGAAGAGAGCTGAGGCGCGAGAGCGCCAGAGAACAGAGTGCCTCGTTAAAAGCGCTTGAGCGAAGGTTACGGCGACCGTTGAACAAGCGGGAGAAGGCTGCGGAGTTGCGACGCCTGGTGGCGCAACATCGACGCGAAATTCTCGAGGCTCGGCGTCGGGCCGAAGCTGCCCGGCGGGCTGCAATTGCTCGCCAACGCGCGCTTGACCAGGCCCTGCGCGACGAAGTTCAAGGCATGATTTCCAGGGACAATACTACCGGTGAAGACACTCAGGTGCGTCGGGTAGCAATCAACGCACTGGGCAATCACGCCGGGACCGTCGTGGTTATGGATCCGATGACTGGCAAAGTCTATTCGATAGTCAACCAGGAGTGGGCAGTGCGACGCGGCTTCAAACCCTGCTCAACCATAAAGCTTGTCACTGGAGTGGCGGGACTTTCCGAAAATGTCATTCCGCCGGTCGAGTCAACGGAGGCGTCTGACCGTGGCGGCATGGATCTGACCTCAGCGCTGGCTCGCTCCAGCAATCCGTATTTCGAGCGCGTGGGTAGCGGTCTCGGCTTTGACAAAATGATCCAATACGCCCGAGAGCTGGGTTTAGGCGAAAAAACAGGAGCGAATCTTCCTTTTGAGTATTCGGGCCGCTTGCCGGAGATGAAACCTGGCTTTGCTCTCCATCGAATGTTTTCGTACGCAGACGGGTTCGAGGTCACTGCGTTGCAATTGGGTACTATGGTGTCCGCGATGGCCAACGGCGGAAAGTTGCTTGTGCCCCAGATCCAAGACCCTCAGGATCGTACCAAGCTCAAGCCGAAGGTACGCCGGCAGTTGGACATCGACCGCGCCGTCTTGCAGCGCATGATTCCGGGAATGATCGGTTCGGTTAACTACGGCTCAGGAAGGAAAGCGTATGATCCTCTGCAGACAGTAGCGGGAAAGACCGGGACGTGTAATGGAGGTGGCGGAAGCTGGGTAGGGTTGTTCACTTCGTATGCGCCGCTGGCCAATCCGAAACTTGCCGTGGTTGTGATTACGCGTGGCACTGACGCTCATCGTCACCTGCCTGCCGCGGTCGCCGGGCAAATCTATCGCGACTTACACCAACGCTTCGGCACTCCCACAAATCTGCAAATTGCCTCCACGCCTGATGACGAGGAAAAGGAAATTGGATCTGGAGAGGGTGAGGACATGATCGCCGATCAGAACGGCACGGATGGTGAAGGCAATACCAACACATCCGCGACAGCCACACCGGCTCCCACCCATAAGCTCGTGCCGGAGTCGTCGCCTAGCTCGGTCAGACGAGTGCTGATGCCGATCAACTCG
>JBGPYG010000339.1:0-4571 GCA_041493085.1 Pyrinomonadaceae bacterium
AATCAGACGCGCGGCATCGGTTTGAATCAGACGAATGCTTACGGGTCGATACTGGTTGGCAAGAAGTTTGGTCGCAACGGACGCTTCAACACCTTCGGTAATCTGGGAATCGCGATCCTGACCGCGCCGACGCAGTTGTTTTCCCAAAATGACGTGCTCACGTATGGCGCGGCTGGAATTTTCCGCTTGAATAAACAGTTCAGCATCGCCGGTGAAGTTAATGGCCGTGCCAACACCAGACCGGGAGATGGTCCGCTGGGCACCGAATCGCAATCGGAAGCCCGCCTGGGAATGCAGATTCGCGCCTCGGGACTTCGCTTTGATTTTGCGGGCATCAAAGGACTCACCCGCTTCACCCACGATTCCGGCTTCACAGTCGGTGTCACCTACGACACTCCCTCCATCTTTGCCCCGGCTAAGTAAAAAGTCCTGAGTGCTGAGTGCTGAGTGCTGAGTGCTGAGTCATGAGTGAGTACTGAGTCATGAGTCCCGCTCACGCAGTGTTGCGACTAGGCGCTGCCACCCCACGCTCGTTAATATGTCTCGCATCAAGAGCGCAGCAGGAAAACTTCGGTGATGGGTAACGAGTTGTGAATCCGTTCATCACCTTTCGTTTTTGACTCAGGACTCAGTACTCATCACTTATCGATATGTTTGATTGGCTCAGCTCCATAGGCCACTGGCTCGAGCGGTATGTTATCGGTCTGCCGATCTACTATGCCGCTCCGGCTATGATCGCGATTGGCGCGCTTGATTCGTCGCTGCTGTCGCTGCCCGAGATCAACGACTATCTGGTTGTCGGCCGATGTTTCAAGCAACCGAGTGCCGCATTCTATTTTCCACTCTTTGCCGCGATTGGGTCGGTAATCGGCTGCCTGGTTCTTTACACTATTATGCGACGCGGCGGTCAGGCGGTGTTGCGGCGACGTTTCAAGCGAGAAAATATTGAGCGCGTGGAGCGCGCCTACGCACGTTACGGAATTCTGGCGATTGCGATCCCGGCGCTGCTGCCTCCGCCGATGCCCTTCAAGATTTTTGTCGCCACTGCAGGAACTCTCGAGTATCCACGCTGGAAGTTTTTACTGACGGTAATGATCGCGCGATCGTTTCGCTACTATGTGGAAGGAATTCTGGCGGTGTTCTATGGCAGGCGCGTGCTGTCGTTTCTTAGAGACAACGGTTTGGTTATTCTGAGTATCCTTGCCGCTGCCGCAGTCCTGATATTACTCGTCTATACGATGGTTAATAAGGGCAAGTCGCCCCCGAGAGTCGAGGGTGTAGAAAAGTTGGTTGACCAAAAGTCGCCAGGGGACGGGGAGCGCGCAGAGATTTCGGAGTAGTCAAACTCCGTAAATTTTCATGAAAGGGCATTCTTAGTTGAAACTCCTAATTACCTCCAGGATCACAAATGGCCTGGCGCGACTCTCGGAATTTTTTGTTGCCCTGGGGCCGTTTGGTTTGTTTGCAGTTGCCTTGCTCGATTCAGCCTTCGTTCCGCTGCCCAGCAGTGCGGACGCGCTGATGGTCCTTCTGACTCTAGCCCATCCGCGCCTGATGATTGTGTATGCGCTGCTGGCGACGGCCGGCTCCGCGATTGGCTGTGTGATTCTGTATTACGTCTCGAGGCGCGCCGGCAGCCGCGCGCTGCGAAATTTTTCACCAGCGAAGCAGGCGCGCGTGAAGGAACTGATCGACCGCTACGACGTGCTATCCGTTCTGGTGGCTTCGCTGATGCCGCCGCCGTTCCCCTTTAAGTTGTTTGTGATAACTGCCGGCGTGTTTCGTTTCAGCGTGATGCGCTTTACGGTAGCCATCATCGCTGGTCGCCTGTTTCGATTTTTACTGGAAGGGTATCTTGCGATTCGCTACGGAGCGCAAGCGAGACAGATTCTGGCAAAGTACTACCCGTGGATTGGTCTGGGTCTCGCAGTCCTTATTATCATTTTCTTCGTGACGCGAAACTTGTTGAAGGGGAAGGCCAAGCCTCCGACGGAAGAGAGTCTAGAACCCGGAAACTAACGGCAAGAATTGAGGCTCGGGACCTGATTCTGTCTCCTTGCCCTTCTGTTTCCTATCCGGGGATTGGAAAGTCCGCGCTGTAGCCAGATCCCGGACGCCATGCTCGTCAAGACGATCTAAAATTTTAAGAAAGACTTCTGCGGTAGCCCGTGCGTCGCTGCCGGCGCGATGGCGATCGAAGATGGGAATTGAGAAGTGGTCGGCGACAGTTTCCAGTCGGTAGTTTGCCAGACCGGGAACAGCGCGTCGCGACAGCGTGACCGTGCAAAGATGCGGATTGATCATGCGATGCCCAGGATAGACACGTGAAATCTCATGGTTCAGGAAATTCGTATCGAAGGGCGCGTTGTGAGCTATCAGCACGGCATCTTCAACAAACTCCAACCATCTGGGAGCAACCTCGGCGAAGAGCGGCGCCTGTTTTACCATCTCGTTGCTGATGCTGGTTAGCGCGATGACGAAGCGCGGAATCGGAATCTCGGGATTCACCAGCGTCATGAAGTTGTCCACTATCTGACCGCCGCGAATACGATAGGCTCCGAGTTCGATGATGCGGTTCGGCGGCATCTTGGCGCCGGTGGCTTCAATATCGACTACGACGAAATCCAGTTCCTTAAGCAGTCGCGCTTCGCAGTCATACGCTTGTAGTTCGATTGTCTTGCCGTCGATGATTTTGAACCGCCGATCGTCCTTTACCAGATCGCCAACCAGCAGGCCCGCCAACTCTTCGTCGATGTGAGATACTTTGAAAACCGCGTCAACGATCTCAGAAGCGTTAGCACGGCCTCCGGAAACGCGCAGTAGATCGATGGTTTCCTGGACAAGGGTTGAATCAGACACTAGATTCGCAAACGGCGGCATCGGTGGCGATTGTAACACGACAACGCCGCCGGCATGGGGTATATGAGCTTGCGATCGGAAGAAGTAATTCAGAGGTTTAGAGAAACTGGAGCGCTGCTGGAAGGACACTTTATTCTCACCAGCGGTTTGCACAGCGCGATCTATTTACAATGCGCGCTGGTGTTGCAGCATCCGCGGCAGGCGGAAGAGTTTGGTCGCGACATCGCGGAGCACTTTCAAACTGAAAACATCCAGACGGTCGCTTCTCCGGCAATCGGCGGTCTCATAATCGGCCACGAGGTAGCGCGCGCTCTCGGCGCTCGTTTCATTTGGACCGAGCGCGAAGGTGGCAAGATGGTTTTGCGCCGCGGTTTCTCAGTTTCACCCGGCGAAAGAATTTTAGTAGTCGAAGACGTGGTAACAACTGGTGGCTCGACGCGTGAGACGGTTGCCGCCTTGCGAGCCAACGGCGCGAATGTTGTTGGGGCGGCGTCAATCATCGATCGCTCATCAGGTAAAGCCGACGTTGGCGTACCCAGAATTGCGCTGGCCACACTCGACGTGGCGTCAGTTGACCCGGCTGTCTGTGAGGCTTGTCGACGAGGCGAGCCGGCTCTCAAGCCGGGAAGCAGGAAAGCACCAGCTTCTGGTCAGTAGTTGGCGTTTAGAGGCGGGCCTTGCCCGCCGGTTCAAGCCGCGAGCTCGAGACGGCGGGCAAGGCCCGCCTCTAAACAAATCGAACCGCAAATGAATTTCAAGCTTACCATTCAATACGACGGCACAGACTTTCATGGTTGGCAGATGCAGGGGGAACTGCGAACCGTGCAAGGCGAGCTGACGAAAGCTCTTTCACTAATTGAAGGACGCGATGTCGTCGTGCATGGATCGGGCCGGACGGATGCAGGCGTGCACGCTGAGGGCCAGGTTGCGAGCGTCGATCTGCAAAGGCAGATAGCTCCGGAAAAACTTCGCGCAGCGATCAATGGTAATGTTGGGAAAGATGTCCGCGTCATGGAAGCTAAGGTTGTCGACGACGACTTCCATGCCCGCTATTCAGCGTTGGCAAAAACCTACCTCTACCGCATAGTCAACGGTCACGTCATGTCGCCTTTCTGGCTCCGCTACGCTCACCAGGAGGCCCGCGCCCTTGATCTTGAACGCATGAGAGAGAGCGCGAAGTTGTTCCTGGGCACGCATGACTGGACTGCGTTTTCGTCAGCGCAGTCTGACTCCGAAACGAAAACCCGAACGCTTACGGGTTTGACTATTGATCGGCGTTGGGACGAACGTGCCAGTTGTAGCATAGTGGAAGTGACTGTGAGCGCGGATGGTTTTCTTCGTTACATGGTGAGATCGATAGTCGGCAGTTTACTCGCTGTGGGTCGGGGCGAGATGGACGTCGAGCTAATCGAGCGGGCGATAAACGATGGCGACCGTTCTCTCGTCGGCGCCACCGCGCCCGCCAGCGGGTTGACGCTCATGTTAGTGCGCTATGAGTAGTCTTTGCTGATAAGATAAGAGCCAGGGTTAAGACATCGATATGCTTTCTGATTTTACCGGACTAGTTAAAGCGGGAACGCGTGAAGAGCGTTTGCTGGGCTCTATCAAATGGGACCGGTTGCCGCGGCACGTTGCGATCATCATGGACGGCAACGGGCGCTGGGCCGCACAACGCGGCCAGCCTCGCATCGCCGGGCATCGAGCCGGCGTTG
>JBGPYG010000311.1:0-5228 GCA_041493085.1 Pyrinomonadaceae bacterium
GCTTGGCAACGCGGCGAAGGTTCGCGATCTCAAGGACGACCTGGCCCGCGCGCTGGGCACGTCGAAAGGCAGTTTGCGGGCGCAGTTTCACAACATAGAACACCATCGCGCCCACCTGGCCAGCTCATTTTATGTTTCACCTTTCGAGCGCGCGGCGTTGCTATCCATCGACGGTTTCGGTGACTTCGTCTCGACGATGTGGGCCGTGGGAGAAGGGAACTCGATCAACGTATTAGATCAAGTGGAGTATCCCCATTCGACTGGAATCGTCTACACGGCCACGACGCAGTTTCTTGGCTTTCCCTACTACGGGGATGAAGGCAAGGTGATGGGACTCGCGCCTTATGGCAAGCCGCGTTACATGGAAGAGTTTCGCGACATAATCCGTACGGAAGAGCGCGGTCAGTTTCGTTTGAACCTCGACTATTTCCGTCATCACGCTGAAGGTGTGGACATGACCTGGAATGAGGGCTCCCCCGTCATTGGACAAATTTACTCGGATTCTTACGCCCGGGTGTTTGGTGCGGCACGCGAACGCGGTGCGCCCCTAACTGATCGCGAGCATGATATCGCTGCGAGTTTGCAACTGCGTTTGGAAGAAGTCGGGTTTCACGTTTTGAATCACCTGCACGCGGAAACGGGTCTGACGGATCTGGGGCTCTCGGGCGGCGTTGCCTACAACTCGGTCATGAACGGCAAGATTCTGCTCAACACGCCATTTCGGCGCGTTTATGTCCAGCCGGCCGCAGGCGATAGTGGCACCGCGCTCGGCGTTTGTTATGAAATCCATAACGGTATTCTGAAACGCGAGCGCAGTGAAGTGATGCTAGGCGCTTACACGGGTCCGGAGTTTACCAATGACGAGATTCGAAACGAACTCGAGATTAGCAACCTCGCGTTTGAGATTTTCACCGACGCTGAAGTTACCAAACGCGCGGCGCAGGACATTGCTGACGGGCTGGTCGTTGGTTGGTTTCAGGGACGAATGGAATTTGGTCCCCGAGCATTGGGCAACCGCTCAATCGTAGTCGATCCACGGCGGGCGGAGATGAAAGATATTCTTAACGACCGCATCAAGAAGCGCGAGCCGTTTCGTCCGTTTGCCCCATCCATACTCGAAGAGCGAACCGCGGATTATTTCGAGCAGAGCCATCCAGCGCCGACGATGTTGATGGTCTATCAGGTGAGGGCGGAACGACGCGGTGAAATTCCGGCGGTCACGCACGTTGATGGCTCGGGCCGTTTGCAGACCGTTTCGCGTGAAGTTAACCCGCGTTACTACCAGCTGATTTCGGATTTCAATGAGTTGACTGGTGTGCCGGTAGTGCTCAATACCTCGTTCAACGAAAATGAGCCGATTGTCTGTACGCCGCGACATGCTATCGACTGCTTTCTAAAAACCCGCATGGACGTCCTGTACCTGGGTAATCATGCTGTACGAAGAACTAGTTAGTTTCGAGTTTCGAGTTTCGAGTTTCAAGTTTCGAATAAACAGTCGCTCAGCTCCGCTTCTATCTTAGGAGGGACTTCAATGGCCACGTTTAAGAAATTTGAAGAGATTGAATGTTGGAAAAGAGCAAGAGAGCTTACACGCCGTATCTACAAGGTTTCGGGGGAAGCAAGGTTCGCAAGAGATTTTGGCTCGAAAGATCAGATCCGTCGGGCCTCAGTGTCGGTTATGTCTAATATTGCAGAGGGCTATGACCGAAGTGGTACTGCAGAGTTTATTCAGTTTCTGGCGACCGCCAAGGGTTCAGCAGCCGAGGTTAGGTGTCAACTCTATGTGGCAGCAGATCAAGGCTATATTCAAGACGGCGATTTTGTTCAACTCAACGCATTGGCAGCCGAGACTGGGAACATGGTGGGTGGTCTGATGAAATATCTTCGCGGTTCGGGTTACAAGGGAACCAAGTTCAAGACTGTAGCAAAACAATAGATGGGATTCTGAAACAGAGAAATATCACCCGACAACTCGAAACTTGAAACTCGAAACACGAAACTCGAAACTCATGAGAATTCTCGTAACCGGCGGCGCTGGTTTTATTGGTTCACATCTGTGTGAACGGTTGTTGGCAGATGGCCACGATGTCCTTTGTCTGGACAACTTCTTTACCGGGCGGCGGGCGAACATCGTGGAACTGCTTGACAACCATCGCTTCGAACTAATTCGCCACGATGTGATTGAACCCATACTTCTGGAAGTGGATCAGATTTACAACCTTGCCTGTCCCGCGTCTCCGATTCATTACCAGTACAATCCGGTGAAGACCGTGAAGACGAGTGTGATGGGAATGATCAATATGCTCGGCCTCGCGAAACGCGTGCGCGCGCGAATTTTGCAGGCCTCGACATCGGAGGTGTACGGCGATCCGCTGGTGCACCCACAGCCGGAAGCGTACTGGGGCAACGTCAATCCGATCGGACTGCGGTCTTGCTACGACGAAGGAAAGCGCATTGCCGAGACCTTGATGATGGACTATCACCGGCAGAATCGCGTTGACACGCGCATAGCGCGAATCTTCAACACCTATGGCCCGCGCATGCTCGAAGACGATGGCCGCGTGGTTTCGAATTTCATTGTGCAGGCGTTGCGGGGGGAGTCACTTACGCTCTATGGAGCGGGCGACCAAACGCGATCCTTTTGTTATGTTGATGATCTTGTTGAGGCGTTGATCCGGCTTATGAATGTCGCTGACGCGCATGACCCAGTAAACCTGGGTAACCCGGGCGAGTTTACTATCAAAGAACTGGCGGAAGAAGTAGTGAAGATTTGCGGCTCCAACTCAGGAGTTGAATATTTGCCGCTGCCGCAAGACGATCCGAAACAGCGTAAGCCTGACATTTCCCGCGCCCAAACATTGCTCAATTGGAATCCAACTATTCCGCTCAACGAAGGCCTGAAGAGGACGGTGGCGTATTTCAGAGAGATAGCGGAAAAGTGAGCGGTGAGCAGTAAGCGGTGAGCAGTAGATGCGAAAACAACAATCTCAGCCATCTGCTTGATCTTTGTTCTTAATGTTCGCTTCTTTGCTGACTGCTCACTGCTCACTGCTTACCGCTCACTGCTTACTTTTATGATGAAAGTCCTTCTACTCAACCAGTGCTTCTATCCTGATGTAATGGCGACAGCCCAACAGCTTACCGATCTGGCTGTCGGGCTTGCCAGGGAAGGACACAACGTCACAGTAATCGCAAGCGATCGCGGCTACGATGATCCGTCCCGGCGATTTCCCCGCCGCGAAACCTGGAACGGTGTCAACATCATTCGCATTTCGTCATTGTCTCTCGGAAAGCAAACAAGATGGCGCAGAGCCGCAAATTTTGCGAGCTTCCTGATTAACTGCACCTTGAGATTGTTGGCAAGTCCGCGTTTTGACGTGGTAGTGGCCTTAACTTCACCACCGCTCATTTCCTTTCTCGGCTCTTTGTTCGTGCGTATGAAAGGCGGAAAGTTTTTCTGCTGGGTGATGGATCTCAACCCTGACGAAGCAATAGCTGCCGGTTGGTTAAAGGCAGACTCATTTGTCGCAAGACTCCTCGGCCGGCTCTTGCGCTCAAGCTTGCTGCACGCTGAGCGCATAATCGCCCTCGATCACTTCATGAAACAACGGATAGTGGAAAAAGGAGTTCCTGAGGATCGGGTAACGGTCTTGCCTCCGTGGGCACACGACGACACTGTCAGGTTTGACCGGCAAGGGAGAGAAGCCTTTCGCAAACAACATAAGCTGGAAGGGAGTTTCGTGGTAATGTACGCCGGTAATCACAGTCCCTGTCACCCACTGCATACTTTAGTTGAAGCGGCGCGTCGTTTGTCGAGTCGAAAGGAAATAGTTTTCTGTTTTGTCGGCGGGGGCAGTGAGCAAGGGAGAGTAAGAGAGTTTGCGGCGCGCCACAACCTGGAAAATATATGCTGTCTTCCGTATCAACCCTTCGATATGTTGGCAGCATCCCTTTCGGCCGCGGATCTTCACGTGGTCGTGATGGGCAATGATTTTGTTGGAATAGTTCATCCGTGCAAACTTTATAATATTTTGACGATTGGCACTCCTTTCCTTTATATCGGGCCCAAAGAAAGTCACATCACCGAAATTGCCGCGCAAAGCGGTGGGCGCTACCGCTCCTATGCGGCAACGAATGGAGATGTGGATAGGGTAGTTGCTTGCATTCAGGAGGAGGTAAAGAGCCTTCCCGACCGAGAACGAGATCGGGTCCCCGAGACTGCTGCAACATTTTCCCGCAAGGTCTTGCTGCCACGCCTGGTGAAGTTATTGGACTGCCAGGCTGAGTTGGACAGCCAGGTTTCTCGCCAGTCAGAAAGCGCCAGCTATATGTCGGCGACCCGCTGATTATTCTGAAGGAATCAGTGAAAGCCCAGTGGAGAGGTAACACTCCTTGAAGACCTATTTCGCCCTGTTTCTAATTGCGACATTCGCATCGCTGATCATTACCCCGCTGATTCGGCGGTTATGTGAACGGTTCGAATTACTTGACGTGCCTACGGACGGTCGCCGGGTACACAAGAGCGCAATACCGAGGCTGGGCGGCATTGCAATTTACGCCGCGATTGTGCTGGCGCTCTCGACTCTTCCCCTCATTTCGAACCTGCTCACGCAGTCGCTGCGGGCCCGCGCGTCCGGCCTCTTTATAGTGTTAGTGCCAGCCACTCTGGTGCTAATACTTGGTGTCTACGACGATTTACGAGGCACAAATGCGTTTGTGAAGTTTCTGGGGCTCGGGTTGATTGCAGCGTTGTTCTACGCTATGGGCGGAAGAATAGAAACCTTCCCGATTCCTTTCGTCGGCGTTATCAATCTGCCGTCAACCATTGGGTTTTTGATCACTGTATTCTGGCTCGTGGGTATTGCCAACGCGTTCAATCTCATCGACGGCATGGATGGGCTCGCCTCCGGAGCGGCGCTGTTTTCATCAATCGTCATTTTGGTAATCTCCCTGGCCAGCGAGAACCCATTAACGATCGTTGTTACCTTGGTCCTTTGCGGCGCACTTGCCGGCTTTCTTCGTTACAACTTCAATCCAGCCTCTATATTTATGGGAGACTCCGGCGCGCTCTTCGCGGGTTTCCTGCTTGCCGCTTTATCAGTGGTTGGCTCCCAAAAGGCAACAACGGCGGTTGCTGTGATAACTCCTATTCTCGCCTTCGGGTTGCCAGTGGTGGACACGGGCGTCACCATGGCGCGAAGAATTATCAGCGGGCGGCCAATCTTTCA
>JBGPYG010000088.1:0-10925 GCA_041493085.1 Pyrinomonadaceae bacterium
GTGCAGGGCGCTTCGCCGTCCTACTTTAAGATGGGCGTGACTAACATCGCCGAGGGTCGCTACTTCACTGACGAAGAAAATGCGCGCCATGCCAACGTTCTCGTTATTGGTCGCGACGTCGCTAACACGCTCTTTCCCTTCAGCAATGCAATCGACAGCCACGTGACGATCAATGGACGGAGCTACAGTGTCGTAGGTGTGCTGGCCGAGCGCGATGTCTTCCTTGTCGGCGCCGAAGATCCAAACAATGAAAACAAGGCCGTCTATATGCCTTACCTGACCTTGAGGAAACAATACCCGGAGGTGAATGACAATTTCGTGCTTGCTCAGGCGCGTCCCGGTTTGATGAGCGAAGCGGTTGAGGAGATACGCGAGCTTTTGCGTCGCCGAAGAAAAGTGGCCTTCGGTAGCCCGGACAATTTCGGTATTTCAACCTCTGAGCAAATCATCTCGCAGTTTGGTGCGATCACTGGCGGCGTTTTTGCGTTGATGGTTGCGATATCGAGTGTGGGCTTGTTGATTGGCGGCATTGGAGTGATGAACATCATGCTAGTCTCGGTGACGGAGCGCACTCGCGAGATTGGCGTGAGAAAAGCCATGGGCGCACGCCGGCGCGACATCATCGTTCAGTTTCTGATCGAGGCCGCTACGCTTACCGGGCTGGGGGGCCTTTTAGGAATCATCGCCGGCTCGGTGATCGCCCTGCTGATTCAAATGATCATGCCGACTTACATTCCCCTCTGGTCACCCGTAGTTGGCTTTGTCGTTTCGGTTGGCCTGGGATTGATCTTCGGACTGTGGCCAGCCTGGAAGGCGGCACGACTGAACCCTATCGAAGCGCTAAGGTATGAGTAGGACAGGAAAGCAGAGGTCAGAAGTCAGAAGTCAGAGGTCAGAGGTCAGACTCTCCCATAACACTCTAAGTTTCATGTTAATGCTACGGCCTTAGAAGTTTTACTGACTTTCTGACCGCTGACCTCTGATCTCTTACCGCTGACTTCCGACCTCTTGGCGGGTTGAATGATCCTAATGCAGACAAACTGGTGGGAAAACTTTTTTCATGGAGTTGCGCTGGATTTCTGGCGCGCTGCCATTAGCGATGAACAAACGCGCGCTGAAGCCGATTTCATTCAGAAACAATTGCAGCTTTCTGCCGGAGCCAAAGTGCTTGACGTGCCCTGTGGCAACGGCCGCCTCTCCATTGAGCTGGCAGGACGCGGCCTCGCGCTCACCGGAGTTGATATCGCCAGCGAATTCATCGCAGAAGCAAAAGTGAAATCGCGTGAAAGCGGAGTTCTGATTGCTTTGCACGAGCGCGATATGCGCAACCTGCCGTGGACGAACGAATTTGATGGCGCCTTCTGCTTTGGGAACAGCCTTGGCTATCTCGAAGATGAGGAGAACACAGAATTCCTTAATGCAGTTTCGCGAAGTCTAAAATCTGGCGCGCGTTTTGTTATCGATGCGCCGGCGATTGCTGAATGCATCCTGCCAAGCTTTCAACCCCGTCGCTCGATGGAACTCGCCGGCATCACAGTCTCGATTGAGCACCGCTATGATCACAGGCAAGGCCGAATGTTCAACGACTTCACGTTCACTCGAAATGGGATTGAGGATCAGCGCCCATCTTCACAGCGCATCTACACCTATCGCGAACTCACCGAGTTGTTGCAGGAGGCTGGGCTTGAAGTTGCGGGTGCCTACGCTTCGTTAGCGGAAGATCCTTTCGAGCTGGGTGCCCACAGACTTTTGCTCGTTTCTGTGAGACGGTAAGGGTGGTTAGTACCACCTGCGGTACTGACTCCAAGTCACTTCATCTTCTGAATAATCGCATCCGCAAACTCAGCAGTTTTTGCGGTGCCGCCAATGTCACGGGTGCGCACCTTGCCCTCCTCGAAAACCCTAAGCATAGCGTTCTCTGTTCGATCTGCTGCTTCGCGTTCGCCGATGTGGCGCAGCATCAGTATGCCCGACTGAAGCAGCGCAGTGGGATTCGCTATTCCCTGTCCGGCTATATCCGGCGCTGATCCGTGCACCGCTTCAAACATTGCGCCTTTCTCGCCGATATTTGCGCCCGGCACCAGGCCCAGTCCGCCGATCAAACCAGCGCACAAATCCGACACGATGTCCCCGTAAAGGTTTTCCAACAACATCACGTCAAACTGTTCCGGCCGCATCACCAGTTGCATGCAGGCGTTGTCGATGATCATGTCGTCAGCCTCAATATCGGGAAACTCGGCGGCTACTTTTCGAAAGCAATCGAGAAAGAGTCCGTCAGACAATTTCATGATGTTTGCTTTATGCCCGCAGGTTATTTTCTTGCGGCCCTCGCGCCGCGAATACTCGAAAGCAAATCGCGCAATGCGAGTGGAGGCCTTTTCCGTAATGATCTTCAAGCTCTCGACCACGCCAGGAACCACCACGTGCTCAAGCCCCGCATACAGGCTCTCCGTATTCTCGCGAACAATAACCAGATTGAGTTCCGGATAGCGGCAGGAAACATTTGGCAGCGCGCGGATCGGTCGCATGTTCGCGTACAAATCGAGCGCTTTTCGTAAGCCTACGTTGACGGAAGTGAAGCCTTTGCCGATGGGCGTCGTAACCGGCCCCTTGAGCGCAACCTTGTTTCGCGTGATCGAATCAAGCAATGCTTGCGGCAGGGTTACGCCAAATTTTTCGAGGGCCTGCGCGCCCGCGTAGTGCGTTTCCCATTCAATCTCTACGCCTGAAGCCTCGATGATTCGAACTACGTTGGCAGCGATTTCGGGGCCGATGCCGTCGCCGGGAATCAGTGTGATACGATGTTTCATAATTTACTTTGGTCTTTGGACTTGGGTCTTAGGTCTTTGGACTTTGTTCGGATCTCCCCACGCGTCTAGTTTCCAATTACGAAAAGGATAAGCGCACGCTGGACAACTGACAACCTCGCGGGCGCCGCCTTCACTGTTGAGCCATACTTACTTTTGACGCTAAGCGCGATCGCGAAGTTCAAAGCCCAAAGACCAAAGACCTAAACAGAACTGCTGTGGAAACATTTCAAGCTCACGAGACCGCCGATGTTGTAATAATTGGTGGAGGCGTGATCGGCCTCGCAATTGGCCGGGCGCTGGCTTTGCGCGGCGTGCGCGATGTGCTTCTGATCGAGCGCGGCAGTTTGGGAGCGGAATCGTCCGCGGCTGCTGCCGGCATGCTCGCGCCGCAGGCAGAGGCCAACCGCGCGCACGAATTCTTTTACCTCACTTGCCAGAGCCGCGACATGTATCCTGCGTTCGCCTCAGCGCTTTTGGATGAAACGGGGATCGACATTGAACTCGAAACCACCGGCACACTTTACCTCGCTTTCACTGAGCACGATGCGGACGAACTCGAGTCGCGTTACGAGTGGCAGAAAAAAACTGGGCTTCCGATAGAGAAACTAAGCGGCGAAGCGGCGCGGAAACTCGAGCCGGCGATTGGCGAAAACGTGCGGGCGGCGCTTAAGTTTCCGCTCGACTCGCAGGTGGAAAACCGACGGCTGATAAGCGCGCTGGCCGCCTCCAATGAACGACTCGGCGTTCGTTTGGAGACGGGCACTGCGGTCACTTCTCTTAAGATCGAGCGTGGCCGGGTTACCGGCATTGAAACTTCTCGCGGGTTTGTGGCTACTGATTCTGTCGTCATTGCCGGCGGCGCCTGGAGTTCCCTCCTCGGGGCCTCAGACATAGCATTGCCGAATCTTCGCATCAAACCGGTTCGCGGCCAGATGCTCAGCTTTGAAGCCAATCCGCAGCTTTGCGGCCACGTCATTTACAGTCCGCGGGGATACATTGTGCCGCGTCGCGACGGACGCCTGCTGGCCGGATCAACCACCGAGCATGTGGGTTTTGAGAAACGCGTCACCGCCGCTGGGGTTCACTCGATACTTTCCGCCGCGCTCGAGATTTCCGAGCGTTTCGCGGCTTTACCTATGACTGACTCCTGGGCAGGATTGAGGCCACGCGCTGCTGACACTTTGCCTGTGCTCGGTCCTTGTGCTGAAATTGAAGGGGTCTTCTATGCAACCGGTCATTACCGCAATGGCATCTTGCTGGCGCCGATAACCGGGGAACTAATCGCCGGGGCAATAGTGGATCGGGTATTTCCCCCGTCGCTTAACATTTTTTCGCCGGATCGCTTTGGACTGGTGACTGTAAACTGATGGCCATCGTACACTCTTGGGAGAAGACTTTTCCTGGGACCGCGGGCGTCTCGCCCGCCAGGCGCCGTTAGGCGCTCGGACGTTCGGAGGCTTAAGTTTCGTTCGCGCTTCGCGCTCATTGCGGGCGAGACGCCCGCGGTCCCAGGCTCGGGCAGACCTATCTGTCTAAATTGACTTCATGAAGGTTTCCAAACAAGAGTTTCTGATGCTTGCCGTGTTGCTCTTCCTGGCGATGGCCATGCCTGATGCCTTTGCTCAGGAGATCCAACCTGCCGCGCAAGTAAAGAAGGAAACAAGTTCTGCCATCGAGAAACGCCCGGCGAAAGTTCTATTTGAAGAGGCACAAACTTACGTAGACAAGACGTTTACTGAGTACAACAAAAAGAAGATTGCCTACGATCAGAAACTCGACGCCAAAACAAGACAGGAACAGAAGGACCTGGCTGCAAAGTATGCGGCTGCCTTGCAAGCGCGAAAGTCGCTGGCAGACGCAGACGTTTACTACCTCGGCATGCTTCATCACCTGGCCGACAATGCCGATGGAGCGCTCGGGGCAATGCGCCGCTACCTGGCGGGTGAGGCTAGCGGAGAAAATGCACAACTCGCGCGCGCCGTGTTAGTCCTTTACTCAACTCGGAAAGATCTGATTACGGAAGCTGAGCGTGCCGTTGAGGCTTATGCGCAAAACCAACCGCAGAATTTGACGGAATGGTTTGGGATGGAGACGCTAATCGCCGAGGCGTTGCAGAAGACGAAAGACTACGCGGGCATGTCAAGGCATGCTCAGGAGATGCTTAGAGTTGCGAAGCTGGTAGCGTCCGGAAAAACAGCGAGTGCGTTCCGGCGCGACGATATGCTTTTCAAGGCGGTATCGTTTGTGGCCGAAGCTGACGTGCAGTTGTACAAGAAAGATGAAGCCATCGAGGCCGTAACCGGGCTGCGCAAGTTGGCGCTCTCGCTTCCTTCCGGAAATCTGTTGCGGCTGGCGAACATTCGACTCGCGGGACTTGATCGATCTATTGATCCGCGGGGAATTTTTAGTGAAGCTACGCCGGCAACCTCCGGCTCACTTCCGGAAATAGTTGCTACTCAGTGGATCGATCAATCGCCGGTGAAGTTGTCAGACCTGCGCGGCCAGGTTGTATTGCTCGATTTCTGGGCGCCCTGGTGTGGGCCCTGTCGCTTCACGTTTCCGAAGCTGCAGCGTTGGCACGAGAGTTACAAAAATAAGGGACTGGTCATACTCGGTCTGACAAACTACTCGGGCGATATTGATGGCCGCCGAGCAACTCAAAATGAAGAGCTTGCTTATCTGCGAACTTTCAAGAAGCAGAACCGTCTGCCCTACGGTTTTGTTGTCGCCGATTCTTCGGTGAACGATTTTAACTATGGCGTGTTTTCGATTCCCATGTCGTTTCTGATCGATCGCCGCGGGAATGTGCGCTTCATTTCGATGGGAGCCGGCGAACAGGAAATTGCCGCCCTGGGCAAAATGATTGAGAAAGTAATGGGCGAGCCGCTGACGCCGGAAACAGATTCACGGAGTGGGAGGGGTGAAGGAGCCGACGGAGTTGTGGTGAAGCATTGATTCAAGCCGAGGAACCACGTGCAGTGTCCGGGCTTCGATCAGTCCTCTGCGCCACCTCGGCGCCCTCTGCCATGCAGTCCACAATTTCTTCTTTTTTGGGCAAAGTTTTGACAGAAACAACGATCCACGAATTACACGATCTAACACGAAATATCCTTGGTGTCTTTCGTGTATTTCGTGGATCGGTTCCCTTTGGTTGGGGCTAAAAGCCGCGCGCAGAGAGGTTTTTGAACTTAGGACCCGGAACGAATTAACGTAATAACAGAATTGACCGTATACTCAAATCACTAATCGCCGGAAGGGTTTTAAGGCAACATTGGAAAGTCAAAACATAACAATTGGTATTGCCTTCGTTGCCGGCATCCTTTCGTTTCTCTCTCCGTGCGTTCTGCCGCTCGTTCCGGGCTACATATCGCTAATGTCGGGAGTCAGCATCGACAGACTTAAAGAAGGCGGGTCAGGCGGGAGCGCGCGGCGCGCTGTGATTTTGAACTCGCTCGCTTTCAATGTGGGGCTTTCAGTTATTTTTCTGGCGCTGGGAACGACGGCGGGCCTGGTTGGCGCTTCGATCATCAGCAACCCCTGGGTGAGAGGGATTGGCGGCGTCATCATCATCCTTTTCGGCTTGCAGTTAATCGGCCTGCTGAAAATATCCACCCTTTACAAAGACACGCGCTTCTTCTCAAACGAGAAGCCTCGTGGTCCGTTGGGATCGTTTACCTTAGGAATTGCCTTCGCGGCCGGTTGGACACCGTGCATTGGTCCGATTCTGGGCGGCATCCTCGGTCTCGCTGCCGCTAGCGGCGGCTGGCGCAGCGGACTGTTGCTCTCGGCTTTTTATTCCGCGGGTCTCGCGATTCCATTCCTGGTAACTGGCCTCGGTATCAATCAGTTTCTCGCCTTCTACGGAAAGTTTCGCAGGCACCTGCACAAGGTTGAAGTTGTTTCCGGCGTGGTGTTGATTATCGTGGGCTTGCTTGTCATGACCGGCCAGTCAACCTTGCTTACGAGTTCACGGCTGGCAGCTTGGCTGCCAAACGCCGAAAGCTGGATAAGAGTGAAGCCTGGTACGCCGGCAACTTCCAGCGCGCCTGCCCCGGGCACGAATTTCGAGCCGGCCCCCGAAGTTCAGTTTCAAACTTTGGCCGGGCAACCGTTCACTTTGGGCCAGCTCCGCGGCAATGTCGTACTACTAAACTTCTGGGCTACCTGGTGCATTCCCTGCCGCGAAGAGATTCCGGTGCTAAATGCAATGCAGCACGAACTGGAAGCGCGCGGGTTGAAGATCGTCGGCGCGTCGTTGGAAGATACGGCGGCAGGAGTCGAGTCGTATCAGAAGGAAGTGCGGAAGTTTGAGTACCAGGTGTTGGTCGGGGGTGACGAAGCGAAGGCGAAGTTTGGCGGCACTCCTTTGCCGACGACCTACTTGATCGATCGCGATGGGCGCATCCGCCAAAAGATCATCGGCGCACGCGACCGCGCCGGCTGGGAAGCAGCAGTGAAACCCTTGCTCGACGAGACGCCGGCAACGGCTCAGAAGACTAACTAGTTGTGATCAGCTGGGAGTATTAACATGAAAAGATTATTCGCCTTGATAGTTTTCGCGCTGGCGTTGGCGCCGGTCGCAACGTACGCCCAGGATGGACACGAGTATTCCCCAGTCATCGAGAAAACTGTTAACTACAAAAACTGGACGCTCAACGATCTCAAAGACAACAAGCCTGTCGAGCTGCGTTCACTCGCTCAGGGCAAGAAACTCGTTATGGTGGTTTACTTTGCCCCGTGGTGCCCAAACTGGCGCAACGAAGCGCCGGTCGCCGCCAGGCTTTACGAGAAGTACAAAGATCAGGGATTTGCGGTCATTGGCGTTAGTGAATACGGCGTGCGCGACGACGTGCGCAATTACTTTGGGCCGACCGGCTCGCCTTACACGGTGGTCAGCGAATCTGAGTCGCGTGAAGATCGGGATAAGACGCCTCATTACGGCTACCGGCAGGCGACGGGAGACACTCGAAAGTGGGGTTCGCCCTGGAATATTTTTCTCGAACCAGCGAGTTTGTCTAAAACGGGAGATGTGCTGATGGAGAAAGCCTGGGTAGTTAACGGCGAGCTGATTGAGGCTGATGTCGACAAGTTCATCGCGGACCATTTGAAGACCAGTACTGCTACCGTGATCACACCTTGTAAAGAGTGATTAGGCTTCGGACTAGACGGCTTCATTGAAAAGCACAGGGCTACAAAGGTCCTGTGCTTTTTTCCTTGCGAATCCTGGTCTCTACCATGTACAGGTCGAGTTGGTCTTTAGGGTCGACGTTTTCACTGGGACCGCGGGCGCCTCGCCCGCATCAAGCGACAAGTTCGCTCAAGGCGCGATTGAATCTGACAAACCGGGTGAGGTGGCATTTGACGGAAAGCGGGCGAGACGCCCGCGGTCCCAGTAAAAACGACGGCCTTTGCGAGAAGGCTCCTGCGTTGCTACTATTGCCGACTCTTTTTAGCCAGCTATCTAAGTGAACCCTATGAAACTTCGTTTGCTTTATCACGGCCACTGTTTCGATGGCGTCGCCTCGGCCGCAACCTTCACGCGCTTTTACAAGGAACGCATCCACCCGGAAGCGGAAGTCAATTACGGCGGCCTGCTGCATCGCCCGGGAAATCTATTTGATCTCAGTCTGTTTGACGGCGACGAAAACGCTATCGTGGATTTCAAATATGCGGCGTCGGAAAAACTAACGTGGTGGTTTGATCATCACGAGTCGGCATTCCTGACCCCGGAAGATGAGGCACATTTTCGCGCTGATAAATCGGGGCACAAGTTTCTCGACGCTACGCGCAAGTCCTGCACGGAATTCATCGCGGACGTCGCGCGCACTCGATTTGGATTCGACGACACACCGTTGCAGTCGCTCGTTTACTGGGCGCACATCATCGACGGCGCGCTTTACGAATCCGCGGCCCAGTGTGTCGAGCTGAAGGAGCCGGCGCTGCAACTGATGCAGGTGATTGAAGCCGACCCGGATGACAAGTTTATCGAACAGGTTATTCGCGACCTCACGGTGAAATCGCTCGACGAAGTTGCGACGAGCGAAGAGGTACAACGGCGATTTCAACCAATCCTCAAGCAACACCTGGAAACACTGGAAGCGATTCGTCGCCGGGCTATCTCTGCAAACGGCGTAGTCGAGTTTGATCTTGTTGACGAAGGCTACGAAGGCTTTAACAAATTCATTCCTTACTACCTCTACCCGGAAACCACCTATACCGTCGCCTTAACCCGCGGCCAGCAGCGCACCAAGATTTCCGTGGGCTCGAATCCCTGGGCGCCGCGCCCGCGTACCCACAACATCGCCAAGATCTGCGAACGCTACGGCGGCGGCGGCCACGCCGTTGTCGGGGCGATTTCGCTCAAGCCCGATGAAATTGAGAAGGGGCGGATAATAATGAGGGGGATCGTAGCGGAGTTGTCCACAACAGATGGCAGTAGGCAGGAGCAGTAGGCAGGGCGGAAAACGAGAGGCCTCTTCCTGCCGACTGCTCCTGCCTACCCTCACTTCGCCATGAGCGCTTCAATCTCGTCCGCTTGCTTCGGCACCTTCGTAGTTAACACACGCGGGCCGTTTGCGGTGCACAGCACGTCGTCCTCGATGCGCACGCCGATGCCGAGATACTGTTCGGGAATGTCTTTCGTATCCGGCGCCACGTAAATTCCCGGCTCAACTGTCATCACCACACCCGGCTCAAGCGCTCGCGATTGCTTGTCGTAGTAATAAATTCCCACGTCATGCACGTCGATGCCGAGCAGGTGCCCGAGGCCGTGCATGTAAAACTGCTTGTACTTCTCTTCTTTGATCAGTTCCGCGGGTTCGCCCTTTAGCAGCCCGAGCTTGATCATCCCCTCTGTCAGCATTTCGACGGAGTGGTTCTTGATCTCGTCGTGCGTCACGCCGGGTCGGACCATCTCCACGCAAGACACTTGAGTCTCAAGCACCAGGTCATAAATTTCGCGCTGGGCTTTCGTGTAGCGGCCGTTGATGGGGAAGGTGCGCGTGATGTCAGACGCATAGCCTTTGTATTCCGCCCCAGCATCAACCAGTAACAACTCGCCATCGCGCAGTTCGCCGTCGTTGTTGATGTAGTGAAGCACAGTAGCGTTCGCGCCGGCGCCAACGATCGAGGTGTAGGATGGTCCGGCGGCTCCACTGCGGCGAAATATTTGTTCGATGAGCGCCTCAACTTCGTATTCCTTCATTCCCGGACGCACCGCTTTCATCGCTTCCACGTGGGCCTCGGCGGCAATGTCGGCAGCGCGCTGCATCAACTCGATCTCTTCAGGAGACTTCAGCACGCGCATTTCGTGAACGATCGTCGCCGGATCGATGATGGTGCGCGGCGGATGAATCGGTTTGCGATTGAGCGCGCGCATCTGCGCAATCTTTTTGATAATTGCGCCGTCGAGATCGGTGTAGACGCCGAGGCGATAGTAAAGTTTCTCAGCGCCGTCGAGTATGTCCTGGAGTTTCTCTTCAAACTCGGCTATCGGAAATGATTCGTCGGCGCCGAAGTCACTCTTCGCGCCTGCAACGCCGGCGCGGCGGCCCACCCAAATCTCCTGTTCTGGATCGCGCGGGCGAACGAACAAGGTGTATTTGTGCTCGTTTGCAGGTGCGATCACTGCGATGGCCTCGGGCTCTTCGAAGCCGGTCAGGTAATAGAAGTCTGAATCCTGGCGAAAGCGATACTGCGTGTCGTTGGAACGCGTGGCTTCGCGGGCCGCGGGAATGATGGCCACTGATTTTTGATCCATGCGGCGCATGAATTCCTCAAGCTGCGATCTGATCATGGGAACTTCTCCTCGGAACGGCTAGTAAGATTGGGCCGTCATTGTAACCGACGGGAATGGAACTCAGGAAACGAGGGAGGATTTGATAGTGGGTTGGTTTGAAGTTTGCGGTAAACCACTCAGCGAATTACTGGGACCGCGGGCGTCTCGCCCGCAACGCGCAGCAAGCGCCTAGTCTTGGAAGGCGCCCTCCTCAACCATTTTCGCGCTTCGCGCTCATTGCGGGCGAGACGCCCGCGGTCCCAGTGAGATGTTGAATCCTACAACCAACCTAGCCGCCAGAGCAGCTTTGTTAGATAATCAAGTCCGCGAATGAGCAC
>JBGPYG010000032.1:0-16845 GCA_041493085.1 Pyrinomonadaceae bacterium
AATCAAGTTGGCTTACGTGATCTATCCGGGCGAGCGCTTTTATGACGGCCAACTAGTTGCTATTGAGGACAATCGTCTGGTCTTTCGTCGCGAGATAGTTTATTCCGACGGGAAACGGGAACGCTCGGTAGAAATGAAACCTCTCAGACGGGCCACGGTCGACGCCCTTTCGGCGGCAGCGGCGAGAGCGGTTCCTACCAGCACGACGGTTGCAGAACCGGAAAAGAAGTCAGACAAACCAGCCGCTGACAAACCTTAGTTCTATGGTTTCGAACCGCAGTGTTAAGCGGTTCGAAATCCCTTCCACGCGTAGTTGGCCCGCAAGACCAATCGGCAAGTAGGCTACGCAGTTTGACAATCAACCCAGACGATGTCGCTTTGTGCGGCGCGCGCTTTTGGCTGAATAGCAACGAGCGTAGCGCGTGGCGGTCAACGTCTCGCAATTCCCTTAAGGAGGGAAAAGATGGTTTATCAGTCTCGAATCACAAATGCCACAAGAAGGACTACGCTCGTCCTGGTATTCCTGTGTCTCTGCGGCCTCAACATCTTCGCTGCAGCCGATAACTCGAAGGCGATCACAAACGGCGACTCCACCAGCCCGGCTACCACGCTTGACCAGCCGGCTGCGCAACAGAAGCCTTCCCCCTCGCCGACTGTAGTGCCCAGCCCCGCCATGTCGCCAGCGACTGACAAGATGTCGCAGTCTCAACAGGGAAGGCAGTATGGCCAGCCGGGTTTTGTTGGCGAACCGATCAATTTGAATGTGGTCAACGCCGACATTCGCGACATACTCAATTACATTACTGAGCAATACGGCGTGAACTTCGTGATCGACTCTTCCGTGGCAGCAGTGCCCGTGACGGTAAACGTTCAGGACGTTCCCTGGAATGTCGCGCTGGATGCGGTTCTTAAAGCAAATCGCCTGGGAGTCGAAACCAGCGGCAATATCCTGCGGGTAGCTACAAACGAAGTGCTTGCTAAAGAATCGGAAACGCAGAAGGTAATCAACGATTCGCGACTCGACGCTTCACCGCTAGTCACGGAGTTCATTCGTTTGAACTACGCGCGTGCCTCGGGCACTTTGGCGCAGGCTGCTGGTTCAACCGGCGCCTTTTCCGGAGGTGCAACAAACCTGAGCTTCAGCGGTGGCGCTGGAGGAGACGCTACCGGAGGAAGCGGCGACCAGGGTTTACTACCCATCATTTCGCGCCGGCTTTCGCGGCGTGGTTCGATCGAGGTTGATGGGCGCAGCAATACGCTCATCATCACCGACGTGAAAGAGAACATCGACGCAATTCGCCAGCTCGCCGCGATTCTGGATCAGCCAGAGCCGCAGGTCGAGATTGAAACTCGCATTGTCATTGCTCAGCATAACTTCAGCCGTGATCTCGGCGCCCAGCTTTCGGCGGGAGTCGTAAACTTCGGTCGCGGCGGTTTGGCTAACATCGGAACACTGCCCAGCGCCGGAACTTCATCAGGTTCTGGAAGCGGATCAGGTAGTGGCGGCTCCGGCAGCGGGTCCGGCGCCACCGGCGCCCATAGTGGTCCCAATCCTTTCGGTGTTTTCGGCGGACTCGCCGGCACCAACCAGCCTCTTGGATCGCTTGGCGCAGCCGCAGCCAGCACTGTCATAGGCCTGACAACGGGACTCTTCGGTAGCGCTCAAATCAGCGCCTTACTAACGCTCGCGGAAACCCGCGGCGAGGCAAAAACAGTAGCGACGCCACGCGTCACTGCCTTGAACAATCGTCCTGCGCAAATCGAGAGTGGTTCGCAGATTCCAGTTCAGACCACGCAAGCTGCAAGCGGAACGGCCGTCGTAACGACCACGTTCGTTTCAGTTCCGTTGCGTCTTTCAATCACTCCCCAGATCACAGACGTCGGTACGGTCATCCTTCGGGTGACAATTGAAAACAACACGATCAACACCGGCATTGCCGTCGGTGGTGTCCCGGGCATCGACACTCAGCGCATGCAGACTGAAGTGCTCGTTCCGGATGGTGGCACGACTGTCATGGGTGGTGTGTTGGCCGACACGGAAGGGTCAACGCGATCGCGCACGCCTGGGCTCGCCTCGATCCCGGTCGTGGGCAATCTCTTCAAGCGCAAGCTAGTCACGCGTCAGAATAGTGAGATTCTCTTCTTCATCACGCCCCACATCTACAGGCCCGATTATCAAGGCCGGCCGATAGCGGGTACGGTCAGCAATGGCCCACGGACAACTACGATTTCGCAGCCTGTTCCCCTGGGCAATCCGCAGAGCAACACACCGACACCGACGCAGTTGCAGCAGCAGCAACAGCAGCAGCAGTCAGCCCCACAGGGCTTGAACGCGCCGGCGCCTAATGCTCCGCCAGCAAATACGCCAAGCGCACGCCCCGGTACTCTGGGTGGCCAGCGGCCATAAGCCCTTCAAGGGATGATTGCTATGTTCAAACAGTCACTTGAAAACATACTTGAGCGCACCGAGGGAAGCCTCGGTGCACTCATCATGGGCATCGACGGTATTGCTGTGGAACGGTCGTTAAAAGACGCGGGCCAGGAAGCAAACCTCGATGTCGCTGCGGCAGAGTTTACCTCACTGGTCAGAAGCGCCCAGAAGGCTGGGAAAGACACCGGCCTCGGTAATCTCCGCGAACTGATGATCTCACTCGATGACGCGGTAGTAATCATGCGACTGCTGGGCCGCGACTACTTTGTGGTTCTAGCGCTAAGTCCCGAAGGCAACCTGGGCAGGGCGCGTTTTGAACTGCGCAAGGCAGAGCTGCAAATAGCCAGCGAGTTTGCGTTGTAGCCGGTCACTAGCAAACAGAAAACAGAAAACAGCAGGCCGCTTCTTCGGGAGCGGCCTTGTTGTTTGACGTGGCGGGCGACTGCGAGACTCAAGGCAAACGAACATACGGCATGCCTCTTAAGATGATTCTTTGCCGGCGAGCAACTCGGCGAGGACTCACTTGTGGATTGAAGACAGTTCGCGGATTGGGAATCATCGCCGAAAGAAAGGCTGCCTCGTTTGCGCTCAATGCCGACGCTGGTTTGTGAAAGTAATGCTGGGCTGCGGCCTCGGCTCCGTAAATACCGTCGCCCCATTCGATATTGTTTAAGTAGAGTTCGAGAATGCGTCGCTTCGTCAAGGTCCGTTCCAGGAAGACCGTCAGAATCGCTTCTTGTCCTTTGCGAAAGAAAGATCGCCTCGAGGAAAGATAAAGGTTCTTCACTAACTGCTGCGAAATTGTTGAGGCCCCACGTTTGAAGTCGGGAATCGTTGGCAGCCAGTCGTCATCTTCGCCTTCCTTCTTTGCTTCGCGTGCCGCGTCGCGCAAGGCCTCGTCCCAGGCTTTCTGGAGAGCCTGATAATCAAACCCGTGATGGGTTACGAAGTTTGTGTCTTCGCCGGCCAGGACGGCGCGCTGCAGGTTTGGGGAAATCTTATCGAGAGTTACCCAAACTTGTTCGCGCTTCGGTTGTTGACCGCGAGCCTCAGCTTCCAGTGCGCGAGCTTCGATCATTGAGGTGGTTACCGGATTTCCAGTACGTAAGCGCCATACGCCAATAAACATAATGACCTCGTAGGCGATCACGCCGACAAAGATGCCCAGGAGCACCAGCAGTAAACGCTTAATAATTCTCCGCATTGCAGGGTAACGCTTTCTCTCAAGCGACTATCGGATTTTGACTAAATGAAGTCATCGGGAGCGTTGTCGAGGATCAAGATACTCTCGCAGTCCGTCTCCGATAAAGTTGAAGGCGAGCACAGTGAGCGCGATAGCGAGCCCGGGGAATATCAATGCGTGCGGCGCCGCCTGGAGCGTTGATAGATCGCGTGCTTCTTCAATCATCACGCCCCACGAAGGCGCCGGCGGTGGCACGCCCAGCCCTAGAAACGATAAGGCGGCTTCTGACAAAACAGCGCCGGCCATTCCCAGGCTCGCCTGCACAATCAATGGTTGGATCGCATTCGGCAATATATGAATGAGAAGTATACGGGCGTCACTCGCTCCTAGCGCCCGAGCGGCCTGCACAAAGTCGTACTCACGTACCTTCAACACCTGGCCCCGAATCAGGCGCGCGTAACCAACCCAACCAATAACGCAGAGAGCGAAGATCAGTTTGTTAAGTCCAGCGCCCAGGAAAGCGACCATCGCGATAGCCAGCAGCAAACCGGGGAAAGCCAGAAATACGTTGAACACGTAGCCGGAGATGAATCTGTCGATCCAACCTCCGTAGTAACCCGCCAGCGCGCCGAGCAACGTACCGACTATCGCCGAGACCGCTACGACGACGATGCCAACCTTCAGCGAAATACGCGCGCCAAAAACCACGCGAGAGAAAATGTCGCGGCCAGTTGCATCGGTCCCAAAGAAGTATTGTGCGGAGGGCGGAAGATAACGAAGCGAAAGATTTGTCGCGCCCACGTCGTGCGTGGCGATCCACGGCGCGAAGATGGCGACGATCACGAGGATCGCAACGATGATAAGGCCGATGATGGTCAAGCGATTCATCTCAAACTCAGTTTGCCACAGAGGCACAGAGACACAGAGGAATGCAGTTAACGGCTGAGAGAAAGTGATAACTGTCCCAAAGAATGCCAGCCATAATTTTATTGGTTTCTCTGCGTCTCTGTGCCTCTGTGGCTTCTCATCATGAAACGCGAATCCTGGGATCCAGCCAGCGATAAACCATGTCCGTTAGCATATTGGCGACGATGTAAGTAATGCTGATCACAAGCACGCAGCCCTGCACCACGCGGTAATCGCGTTTACCGATGCCGTCTTCAACCAGCAGGAGTCCCAAGCCGGGCCAGCCGAAAATCTTTTCAGTAATAATCGCACCGGCGAGCAGAACACCCAGCTGCAACCCCAAAATCGTCACCACTGGAATTAGTCCGTTCTTCAGCACGTGCTTGTAAACGACTTTGGTTTCACTGAGACCCTTAGCGCGCGCCGTGCGCACGTAGTCTTCGTTCAACTCTTCAATCACCGACGAACGCACCATCCGAGTCAAAATCGCTGAGAGTGCGGCGCCCAATGTTACCGCCGGCAAGATGAGATAACTCAGGTCGAAGCGACCTGAGGGTGGCAGCCAATCAAGTTTCACTGCAAATACATAGACGAGGAGGGGGCCGATAACAAATCCAGGCAGGCTGATGCCGATGAGCGCGACGACGGATGCCACGTTGTCGATCCACGTGCCACGGTTCTTCCCGGCAACTACCCCGAGAGGAATAGCGATGACAATCGCTATCAGGAGGGCAGCGAGGGCTAGCTCTATAGTTGCCAGGTACCGCTCCTTGATCAAGTCCTTGACCGGTCGGTCAGTACGAAAAGATCTACCCATGTCCCCGTGAAGAAGCGCAACCCAGTATTCCGTGTAACGGTTATTGGAGCCATGCCATTGAAAGTGGCGTTCGCCTGTGGAATCTCTGGGAAAGGAAAAGAAAAATGGCGGACGATCGAGACCATGCCTCTCACGAAACTGCTCAAACTGTTCCGGCGTCGCCTGCTCACCCAAAACTGCGACGGCCGGATCGCCCGGCACGAGTTCGATTAACAACGTGACCAGCGACACTACCGTCCAGACTACGAGCAAAAAGATCGCGAAGCGCCGTAATGTAGCTAAAAATTTATGCTTGAAAAATGAACGCACTCTGGCGTGTCTCGGAGCAGGGAGTCGGATGAAATTCGCTGGGATAATAGCATAGCTGCCGATGAGGTGGCCGGATGTTTCGGGCCGTAGACAAGAACGTAGCCCGAAAGGAAAACCGAAATGAGTGCGTGGCCCCGACAACCGCGCGCTCGCCAGGTAATCCCCCGGGCTGCGCTCTAATGGTTGCAAGCGATATTCGTTTGCAACCAATCTCGTGAAGTAGGACAGACATTCCTGTCTGTCTCGTCCTGATGATACCGATGACAGGCAAGAATGCCTGTCTTACCTAAGTGGGCGCGTACCAAGATGCAGCGCCGCGATTCCTCCAGTCAGATTCTGGAAAGTAACTTCTTCAAATCCGGCTTCCTTCATAATGGAAGCCAGCGCACTTTGGTCCGGAAATCGCGAAACCGAATCCGGCAAATACTCGTACGCGCTCTTCGAACCGCTTATCAAACCGCCTAACAGTGGCAGCAACTTCGTAAAATAAATTCTAAACAGCGAACGCAAGAGAGGCGCTTTTGGCTTCGAGAACTCCAGCACCGCAACTCTGCCACCCGGTTTCAAGACTCGCAGGAGTTCCTTGAATCCTGCCTCGACACTCGTCAGGTTTCTCAATCCAAACGCGATCGTTGCCGCCTCAAACGAACGGTCACGGAAAGGAAGCCCAAGCGCGTCCCCTTCAACAAACGGCACCGCAGACCCGGCGCTCGCCGCCTTGGACGCTGCGATGTCGAGCATCGGCCGGCAAAAATCGATGCCGATAATTCGTGCCTCGCCACTTTCAAACAAGGTGAGCGAAAGATCGCCCGTGCCACACGCGACATCCAGTATCCGGGCCTCACGACGAGGATCCGGAGGGAGCGGAGAGAGAGTTGCGAAAATGGTTTTCGCGACCAGGCGTCTCCATCGCTTATCGATGTTGCCGGATAGCAGGTGATTTAAAAGATCGTAGCGAGCGGCGATGGTCGCAAACATCTCGCGGACGCGGCGCGCTTGCTCAATTGTCGTTGCGCTTTTTTCGTCAGACACAGTTAACCGGATTTCGGTGTTGATATGGTTGCAGGTAGATTGCGAACGCTTTGTGATTACTAGGGTTTCGCAGGAAGTTTAGTTTGAGGTTTCGCGTTGGGATCGGATCTGGTCTCAAGCTTCAATCCATTTTTAGGCTCAATCTTAGGTTCGGTCTTCGGATCGATTTCGCCCACGATCTCGATTTTCACATAGCGCTCGATCTGATTCTTTACCACGTCGGAGTTGCCAATTACCACCGATGCAAAGGCATTATCAGCGAGTAAGCGCTTCGCTGCCCGCTGCAGATCGCTCGGCGATACTGCGCTCAGAGCGCGCATCTGTTGGGCGACGGTAGGAAGCTCATAGGTGTCAGCATCGAGCCACGCCTCGGCCATTCCATCAGGTTTGGCAAGTTCTCTGTTAGCCAGAGCAATTGCCTCACTCTTAGCGTGTTCCAACTCCGCGGTAGTGACTGGTGAACCCGCCAGAGATTGCATGACCTCGCGCGCACTCGCCAGGCCTTTTCCGGCAAGCAAGTTATCGACACTCGCCCCCATCACAAATATTCCGGGTAACGCGAAGGCGTCATGCCTGACGAACACAGGACTGCGCGCGAGTTCGGGGAGAAGTTTCTCCCAACGCTGCCGCGCCAAAGTTGCAAGTAACATTGCCGCCTGCGCGTCCGCATCCTGACGACGAAAGCCCCGCACCGCCAATCTAATTTCAACACTCTGGTCGGCGGGTGCGTTAACGATCAGAGTGCGCGGATCAGGGGCGGTGGGCTGTCGAAACGTTGCCGGCACAAGCTGTTCACTTTTGCGCCAGACGCCCAACAGTTGACGCAGGGCTCGCATGGCGCGATTAGGCTGAATGCCTCCGATGACAGTCAGAGTGGAATTATTAGGGTTCAGAAATCGCTCGCGGGCCAGCAGGAGGTCGGCCCTGTCAACCCGCTCGAGAGACTCCACGCTCCCGCCGTAAGGTCGGCCATAAGGGAAATCGCCAAACAGCCGTGCGGCAATAGCCCGATCGGCGAGCATTGCGGACGATATACCAGTTTCCTTGAGAATTTTGATACGCCCTTCCCGAACTTTGACGACGTTTTCCCTGGTCAATTGCGTCGTGACCAGAGCTGTTCGCAGAATCTCCACTATGCGCTCAAATTCGCGGGCCCGACCTTGCATAGTGATCGTTAGCGAATCGTAGTCGGTCGTTACGTTGAGGCGTCCCTGCATCTCCTCAGTAAAGTATTCGCGGGTGGCAGGGTCAGGAAAAAGAATGTCTCCGAGGAGCGCCATGCTGCCGGCCTTGCCTGTCAGGTCGAATGACGCGCCACTATGCACGCGCAACTTCAATAACACATCCTGATCACCGGGACGCGCCCAGATGAGCACACGCAGGCCATTGAGCAGCCGAGCCCGCTCCGGTTCCATTGGCACCTGGCCGGGGACTGACGAACAAAGCACGGTTAGGAAACAAACAGCCAGGACGGCTCTTCCTGGGAAACTCTTTAAGGCTACTAGGTTCATGGGTGTTGCTGGCCTGTGTGCGAAATACTTCTTAACCAGGTTCGTGTTAATGGTACGGGAAGCAAAACATCTTAGATGCGCGATATTTAGTCGTCAACCGTTTGGCTTCTAAATGCATCCAACGCCTTGGTTTGAGCAGTATTGGCCGCGTCCGGGGGTCAAGAGACCATAAATTCATCGCCGCATCGGCACCTTTTTAACAGGTCGGTGTTTGAAATCAGGCCGCGAACACGCCAGAAATTCGAAGGAAGGGCGTATCTTTTAGCTGTTTGTCGGTAATACTGGTAGGAAGCGATTCCTGCAGAATCGAGTGCCGATTGCCAGATAGAACTACAGATGAACTTTTGCTTGAAAAGGCAGGAGCTGGTGACCCGGCGGCTTTCATCGAATTGTATGAACGGCATCGCGCGGCGATCTTCCGTTTTTCATATAGGCTTTCAGGATCTGTCGAGGCCGCCGAAGACATAACCCACGATTGTTTCCTGAGTTTGATTAGAAAGCCTAAGAACTTCTCGCCTGACCGAGCCTCCTTGCGTACCTATTTGTTTTCGGCGGCGCGCAATCTGTGGTTGAAGCAGTTAAGGAACTCGGGTCGAGAATCGGCGATGGATGACGCAGTCGAAGTTCAGTTCGTCGCTCTTGGTAAAGAGCCCTTGAGGCAATTGTTGGACGATGAACTCTCGGTGAAGGTGCAGGAGGCGGTGTCTAGCCTGCCGCCATTGCAAAAAGAGGCGCTGGTACTTTTTGAGTATGAGGGCCTCGCGCTAAGCGAAATCGCGAGCATGGTTGGTACGGACGTTGGCGCAGTAAAGTCTCGCTTGCATCGAGCCCGCGAGCGGCTACGAGACACTCTCCAGCCATACTTGAGTACCAGCCGGGAATTGAATACTAGTCGGGAAATTGTTACTTTGGAGCAGGCTTGAAATGAAGAGCATTAAGCCCGAAGGGAACGGAGAAAATCTTATTGCCGAGAATGAGCTTAAGGGCTTGCTCGAGCGCTGGATTGCGCCGCAGCCTTCAAAGACTCTCGATCAACGGGTAGCAAACAGTTATCATAGGGAGATGGGAAGCGCAGGGCTGGCCGGCGATTCCCTACTGTTCCCCCAAAGCCATAACGAGGTAGTGACGATGAAGTTTTGTTCCACATGCAAAGAGGAGTTTGCGGACAAGTTTAGTTTTTGTCCGGTGGATGGAACTCCTCTAAGTGCGCTTGTCTCAGAGCCTGAGGAGAAGGTCGTTAACTCCGTCAGTTTCAGCAAGTCCGGCGGCTCGAGCGAACCGGTTCTGGGTGGGGCGGGTGGTGCCGGTTCGGTGGCGCTTGTGCCGCGCGGCGAGTTTCATCTGACCATGATCGATGATGCGGGACTGGTTGGCAGGCTGGCTAGAGAAGTAGCGGACGTCGCGCACGAGTATCAGTTAACGTGGCCTGAATTTAAGCGTGATCCGTTCGGATTTACAAAGCGGTTACTGGTCGGCTACGGCCAGATGGCCTCGAAGTTTTTTGGAAATCGCAACGTCGTTGCTGGCTTGATCGTAGCGGTCGTGGCAATGGCAGGTTTGGTGGGTATCTTTGGTTTGCTGGATCGTGCACAGCCTGGCGGTATTTCTCGAACCGGATTCGTTTCGTTCGGTTTGATTGCCGGGGTAATCCTCGCCGTCGTTTTTGTGACCTGGCTTCGCAAGAGCCAAAGCGGGGCAGTATTGGGAGCCCCTGAAGCAGAATCGAACAACGCGGTTTTTGGCATGATTGCAGCGTTTTCTGTCCTCCTGCTTTTGCTAGGGGGCGGTGTTCTCTACAATTTCTGGGAAAAGAGGATCCAGGAAAACCAGCAGGTTGCCGATCAACTGGTTGTACAACAGTATATTGATATCCCGAACGAACAGCCCACGCCCGATGAAGGCACAGCGGGTCTGAACAAAGGCAAAGGCGGCGGCAGCAAACCAAAACAAGAGAAGCCAGGCGGTGGCGGCGGTGGCGGACGCGAAGAGCAAAAGCCTGCTTCGTTCGGCAAGACTCCACAGGCGTCGTTGACGGTACCCCAGGTGGTCGCGCCAGACCCGCATCCGCCGACGATAAAGAACCCGGTGCTTCCGGTAGCGGCGACCGTGGTTGCGGATCCGATGTTAGTGCCACCTGACGCGCGAAATCTCGCTTACGGCGACCCTAAATCCAAAAGCACCGACACGTCTTCAGGTCCAGGAACCGGCAATGGGATCGGCACGGGCAAGGGTGGTGGTATCGGACCGGGTGAAGGCGGCGGCATTGGACCAGGCCGTGGGGGCAATATCGGCGGTGGTGACTATCACGAAGGTGGCGGCGGACCGGGTGGTGGCGGTGGCGGCGCGGACTACAACAAAGTCTTCAGTGGCAAAGAAGTGAGTTCAAAGGCTCGCGTTCTCTCCAAGCCGGAACCCCAGTACACGGAGGAAGCACGAAAGAACCAGGTAACTGGAACGGTCGTGTTGCGAGCGGTCTTCACGTCAGGCGGTCAGGTGAGCAACATTCGCGCGATCTCCGGACTTCCGTATGGATTAACCGATCGGGCGATCGCCGCGGCGCGGAACATCAAGTTTGTTCCCGCTACAAAGGATGGACACACGGTTTCCATGTACATCCAACTGGAATACAACTTCAACCTTTATTAAAGATCACTCTTGATGAAACTGAAGGGCGTCGACTGTTCAGTCGGCGCCCTTTTTATTTGTTGATTATGCAGCCGCGGATAAACGCGGATAGGAACGCCAAAAAGTAAAAACACAAGGGGCTGATCGTTCCGCGTAGGACCGAGCGGCTACTGTAAGGACAGTTAACCAGTCTCAGATTATTATCCGCGCGAATCTGCGTTTATCCGCGGCCAAAATTCTGCGGTTAATTGTCCAGTCGTTCCACGAAGCGCTTGATTCGAGTCACACCTTCTCGCAACTGCTCCATCGACGTGGCGTAGGAAATTCGCAGGTAGCCGTCGGCGCCGAAGCCAGCGCCGTCAGTAACTACCGTCTGCTCCTCCGCAAGCAATCGTGAAGCGAAATCCGCCGAGGTCTTAACGTTAGTACCCAGACATTCGCGCACGCTGGGAAAAGCGTAAAACGCGCCCTCCGGTTCATTGCAGCTCAGCCGGGGAATCTCTTTCAGCGCATTCAGAAGCCAGGCACGTCGCGCCGTGTATTCTGCCAACATCGCTGCCACCGAGTCCTGCGGACCATTGAAAGCTTCGACTGCCGCGCTCTGCGCTATTGAATTGGGATTGCTCGTCGAGTGGCCCTGCACCTTCAACATTTCCCGGGTCCAATCGCGTGGGGCGAGTGCGTAGCCGACGCGCCAGCCAGTCATCGCATAAGTTTTGGAGAACGAGCCGGCAATGCAGAGACGGGCGCGCAGTTCAGACGGCAGGCTGGCCGCGCTGAAGACCTGACCCGGCTGATAAACGAAGCGCAGGTAGCATTCGTCTGAGATTACGTAGATGCCGCGTTCGGCCACGAGTTCCATTATTCGTTGAAACTCCGTCGGGGGAATCACTCGACCTGATGGATTGCACGGTGAATTGAGGATTATGAGTTTCGTGCGCGGTGTGATTGCCCGCTCAACCTGTTCTGCGCTCAACACGAAGCCGGTTTCTTCGGTTTCGATAAAGACTGGTGTGCCCCGCGCGAAGACCACAACCTCAGGGAACGTCACCCAGTAAGGTTTCGCCAGCAAAACCTCGTCGCCGGGATTGATGAGACTGACCACAGCATTGAAGATCGCTTGCTTGCCGCCGCAAGTAGCCATCACTTCGGGGCGTTCGTAGTTTGCGCCGAACGACCGTGCATAGAAATCAATAATCGCTTGCTGAAGCTCGCGCGTGCCGCCGGTGGCGGTGTACTTCGTCTTGCCCGCGCGCATCGCTACTTCCGCCGCGTGCTTGATGTTGTCCGGCGTGTCGAAATCCGGCTCGCCGGCGCCGAAGTCCACGACATCTGCGCCCGCGGCTCGCAACGCCTCAGCGGCCTGCATCGCTGCCAGCGTTGACGACGCCTGCATTTGCGTCACGTTATCGGAAGGGTGAAAGAAAAAACCAGCGGGTTTCGTTGTCATGAATTTCGTTTCAAGCGGGTTACTGAAAACGCTCGGAGTCAAGATCTGGAGTTAACCTTTCACTAGTTTCTCTTTCATGCGCGCCTCAACCAGGGGCGGAACCAGTCCATCAAGTTCACCGCCCAACTGGAAGACCTCTTTCACCAGACGCGAGCTGACATACGAGTAGGTCTCGGCGGGCATCATGAATACTGTTTCAATGCTTGGCTCCAGCCGGCGATTCATCAAGGCCATCTGCAACTCGTATTCATAGTCTGAAATAGCTCTGATGCCGCGCACGATTGCGTGTGCCTGTTGCGCGAGCGCGTAGTGAACCAGCAGTCCCTCGAAAGCGTCAACGCGTAACGTGCAATTGCGGCGCTCAATCGTCTTTAGTACTTCCTCGAGCATACCGCGACGCTCTTCGATTGAGAAGAACGGCTGTTTGTCAGGGTTTAAGAGAATGGCGATGATTATCTCATCGAAGAGTTTGCAGCCACGCTCGATGATGTCGAGATGACCATTAGTGACTGGATCGAATGAACCGGGATAGATGGCGCGTCGCATGGATAAGGATGGTAAATGGTAAACGGTAAATGGTAAATAGCGAATGCGGGTTGGGCAGCCAGTTGATAGGCGGTCGAATTTCGCCATCACTCGCGGTTAGACTCACGCCTTGACACCATTGGGCCTCGGTGTTTCAATAAACCCCAGAACAAACGTGGTGAGTTAAGGCGACTTGCGGCCACGAAAAACAATCCGCTAAACAGCTCGGCGAGTCTTTCTTAGACTAATCGAATAGGGTGTTAGGAAAGCCCCGCGTTGTTCAGCGCGGGGCTTTTGTTATTGTCGATTTTCGATTTCCGATTGCCGATTTGGCAATCACCACTGCGGCCTTAGCATTAGCGGGCAAGGAAAGACGAAAAATTGGCAAGCGGAAATTGGCAATCGGAAATGACTAGTTTTCTCGACACTCTAAAAGAGCGCATCGTCGTCTTCGACGGTGCTATGGGCACCAATATTCAGGTGCAGAATCTGACCCCCGATGACTTCGGCGGGTTGGATGGCTGCAATGAGTATCTTGTTGTGACCAAACCCGAGGCGATCGAGAAGGTGCATGCCGGCTTCCTGGACGCAGGCTGCGATGTCATCGAGACTGACACGTTTGGCGCCGCCTCGATTGTGCTGGCCGAGTATGACATCGCT
The DNA here is from genome assembly GCA_041493085.1 of Pyrinomonadaceae bacterium. GTDB lineage: Bacteria > Acidobacteriota > Blastocatellia > Pyrinomonadales > Pyrinomonadaceae > PSRF01. The sequence goes on from JBGPYG010000032.1 coordinate 13,450, forward strand.
GATGAGGCGTATGAACTAAATCTCAAGGCCGCAAAAATTGCGAAGCGCGTTGCCTCGGATTATTCAACGAAGGATTGGCCACGTTGGGTTGCCGGCTCGATGGGCCCGACCACCAAGCTGCCTTCGCTGGGTCACATCTCGTTCCTCGACATGAAGAAATCCTACTACGATCAGGTGCGCGGCCTGGTTGATGGCGGCGTTGATCTTCTGATTGTCGAAACCTGCCAGGATCTTTTGCAAACAAAATCTGCGCTGGCGGCGATCTTCGAGTACTTCGAAGAGATCAAGAGACGTGTGCCGGTAATTACTCAGGTAACCATCGAGGCTTTCGGCACGATGTTGATGGGAACAGAAATAGGCGCCGCGCTTACCGCGCTTGAGCCTTTTCCCATCGATGTGATTGGCATGAACTGCGCCACCGGGCCCAAGCAGATGAGCGAAAACGTTCGCTATCTTTGCCAGAATTCCACGTTGCCGGTGTCTGTCATCCCGAACGCCGGCATTCCTGAGAACGTTGGTGGTCACGCTCATTACAAAGAAACACCTGAGTCCCTGGCCGCGGACCTTGCACACTTCGCGCGCGACCTTGGTGTGAACATTGTCGGCGGCTGCTGCGGCACTACTCCGGCGCATCTCCGCGCCGTTGTCGAAGCCGTGAGAAACGTTACGCCGGTGAAGCGAACGACGGAGCGTTTACCTGCGGCGTCTTCAAATTTCATTCAACAGCCATACCTGCAAGACACTTCGTTCCTGATCGTCGGCGAGCGAGTTAATGCCAGCGGCTCACGAAAGATGCGCGATCTGCTGGGCGCTGAAGACTGGGATGGCCTCGTGTCTCTGGCGAAAGAACAGGAGCGTGAGGGCGCGCACGTGCTTGATGTGAACGTAGACTTCGTCGGCCGCAACGGCGAAGACGACATGCACGAACTCGCCTCGCGTCTCGCCACGAACATAAAAATTCCGCTCATGTTCGATTCCACCGAGTGGCAGAAGATGGAAGCGGGACTGCAGCACGCGGGCGGCAAATGCATTCTGAATTCTACAAACTACGAAGACGGCGTGCCGCGCTTTGCGAAGGTAATTGAACTGGCGAAACGCTACGGCGCGAGCGTAGTTATCGGAACGATCGATGAGGAGGGCATGGCCCGGACGGCGGAAGGGAAGCTCAAGATTGCGAAACGCGCTTACGAGCAAGCCACCGGGGAATACGAGCTGCCGGCGTCTGATATTTTCTTCGACCCACTAGCGTTGCCGATTTCAACCGGCATCGAAGAAGACCGGCGCAATGCGCTCGAGACGATAGAGGGAATTCGTCGCATAAAGAAAGAGCTGCCGGGTTGCTTCACCATCCTGGGCGTTTCCAACATTTCCTTCGGCCTGAATCCGGCGTCGCGCGTGGTGCTCAATTCAGTTTTTCTGCACGACGCCGTGGAAGCGGGCCTTGATGCGGCGATCGTCAATGCCAGCAAAATCGAGCCCTTGAACCGCATTGGCGAGCAGGAACTGAAAGTCGCCCGCGAGTTGATTTACGACCAGCGCAAGTTTGCAGGCGACGTCTGCATCTACGATCCGCTGACCGAGTTCACCAGGCTTTTCGAAGGCGTTAAAGCGAAGGAAAGCAAGAAAGCCTCTAAAGGCGCAACTGTCGAAGAGAGACTTAAGAATCACATCATCGATGGCGAGAAGATCGGCCTTGAAGACGAACTGCGGTCGGCGCTTGAAAAGTATTCAGCGCTCGACATCGTCAACAACATTCTGCTCGAAGGTATGAAGGTCGTGGGCGAGCTCTTCGGCAGTGGTCAGATGCAGTTGCCCTTCGTTTTGCAATCGGCTGAAGCGATGAAGACGGCGGTGCGTTTTCTCGAGCCCTTCATGGAAAAAAAAGGTGGCGCCACAACTAAGGGCACGATGGTTTTAGCAACCGTTAAGGGCGACGTTCATGACATTGGCAAGAACCTTGTGGACATCATCCTGACGAACAACGGCTACAAGGTTGTAAACCTCGGCATCAAGCAACCCATCGAGAACATTCTTCGTGCGCACGAAGAACATAAGGCTGACGCCATCGGTATGAGCGGGCTGCTAGTTAAGTCGACGCTGGTCATGAAAGAGAATCTGGAGCTGATGAACGAGCGCGGCATAGATGTGCCGGTCGTGCTTGGGGGCGCCGCACTCAACCGCCGCTACGTTGATGACGATCTAAAGCCCCTCTATAAAGGACAACTGTTCTATGCTCGCGATGCGTTTGCCGGTCTCCATACGATGGACAAGCTGGTCAGCAGTAATGGAGACGAAGTGATCGCTGGCGATCTCGCGAAAGCCGCAGCCGCATCAGCCGCGGACGAGGCAGACGTGCCGGAAGATGCTGAAGACCTCGTCGGCGAGGAAGCAAAACTCGGCATTCGCAAACCTTTGAAGCCGCGCGGTACGACAAAAATCGCGGGCGATACAACGCACACCAGACGCTCGGAAGTTCGCGCTGACGTGCCTGTTCCTTCTGCTCCGTTTTATGGGTCGCGAGTTGTCGAGGATATCGCGCTTGACGAAGTGCTTTCATTCGTCAACGAGACGGCTCTATTTAAAGGACAGTGGCAGTTCAAGCAGGGACGCCGGCCGGCTGAGGAGTATGAGGCGCAGGTGCGCGACACCGTGCGGCCTATTTATGAGGAATTGAAGGAGCGAAGCAAGCGTGAGCAGCTCCTGGTCCCGCGCGTTGTTTATGGATACTTTCCCTGCCAATCATCCGGCAACGATTTGATCATCCTTGATGACGATCAAGAGACTGAACGGATGCGCTTCACTCTCCCGCGTCAACCCGGAGGCAAGCATCTTTGCCTCGCGGACTTCTTTGCAGCGAAAGAGTCGGGACGAGTTGACGTTGTGGCGTTTCACCTTGTAACCATGGGCAGCCGCGCGAGCGAGTATTCACACGGGCTATTCAAGTCGGACAACTACGCTGACTACCTTTACTTCCATGGGCTGAGCGTTGAAGGTGCGGAAGCGCTCGCGGAACTGTGGCACAAGCGTATACGCGAAGAGCTGGGCATTGCCGCCGAAGATGCTGAGGACGTCAGGCGGTTGTTTCAACAAAAATATCAGGGCTCGCGTTTTAGTTTTGGTTATCCGGCGTGTCCGAACCTTGAAGATCAGGCTAAGCTGTTTGAGCTGCTGGATCCGGCGCGAATCGGTGTTGAACTGACTGAGGAATTCCAACTTGATCCGGAGCAGTCGACTTCAGCGATTATCGTCCATCATCCGGAAGCGAAGTATTTTTCAGTCGACTAATAACGAAGTCCAAAGTCCTATAAGTAGTCCAAAGTCCAATGTCCAAAGTCCAAAGTCCTGAGCCCGAGGTCGCCGCATCTGAGCAGGCGAACCCGAGCAGGGAAGACATCG
>JBGPYG010000102.1:0-10019 GCA_041493085.1 Pyrinomonadaceae bacterium
ACAGGAGATCCTCAGCCGAACGCAAATCCTCCGGGAAGCCGCCAACAGCTTGCCAGACACTGCGCTTCATCAAGGCGGAAGCCACAAAGCGTGAACGAACGAGCTTTCCCTCAATCTCAACCGGCGGCGCAATGTAGGCCATCACGGAACAGCGCTTGAACAACGTGTCGGTGACCGGTTCGTAGGAGCCGTAAACTACATCCACATCGCTTTCGTCTTGCGCGCGCTGCGCCAGAAGCTCCAACCAGGTGGGTTCCGGGCTGATACCGGCGTCGATGAAAGCGATCCAGTCATTGGCGGCCTGGGCCGCGGCGAGATTACGACCGCGACCGGGTAAAGCAGCGGAGTCGCGAATCAAGCGCACCGGCGCTCCGCGTTCGACATACTCAGAAATAATCTGGGGCGTCGCGTCAGTCGAGCCACCATCAGTTATCACAATCTCAGCCGGCTTCAGTGTTTGATTCAGGAGACTGTCAAGCAACGCGCGAATGGAGGCTGCTTCATTGCGCACGGGAATGATGACGCTGATTTTCATCTCTAGGGCGACTCTGACCTGAGTCAGTCAAGTTTGAATTGCGTCTTCCAGTCGTCCGTCTCTGCAAACGCCGGCTGTTCTTTTTTGTCGAGTACACAAGTTTCCAGCACCAGAAAGTCCATCTCCGTTCTCATGAAGCAGCGATAGCTATCTTCGGGAGTGCAGACGATCGGTTCGCCGCGCACGTTGAAGCTGGTGTTCACTACCACGGGACAACCGGTCTTTTGTCGAAAGGCCTCGATGATTTCCCAGTAGAGAGGATTTGTCTCACGCCTTACCGTCTGAATCCGCGCCGAGTAGTCCACGTGCGTGACTGCCGGGATTTCTGACCTCTTAACATTCAACTTATCAATGCCCCACAGCGCTTCTTCTGCCGCCGTCATTTTTCTACGCTGCGACTCGGCAACAGCGGCCACCAGCAACATGTAGGGACTATCTGCGTCCAACTCAAACCATTCGGCCACTTGTTCTCGCAACACGCTCGGCGCAAACGGACGGAAGCTCTCGCGATACTTGATCTTCAAGTTCATCGCCGACTGCATTTCCGCCGAGCGCGGGTCGCCAATAATGCTGCGAGCTCCCAGCGCGCGCGGGCCAAACTCCATACGTCCCTGGTGGAGTCCAATTATTTTTCCCGCCGCCAGCAGATCCGCAACCACCTCGGGCAATTCTTTTCGTGAATACTTCTTGTAGGGCAATTGCCGCGACTGCAAAAACTTCTCGATCTCATCCTCAGTGTGGGCCGGGCCAAGGTAGGAGCCCTTCATGCCGTCGGCATAGGCAGCCAGGCCGTTGTTCTCTGCGTTGGGTCTGCCATTGCTACCGCCATTGCTGCCGATAGCTCTCGCTGATTGCCAGGTGCCCTCTTTCTCCGGGCTCACTCTGGGCCGGGCCAAATACCGGTGCCAGATGGCCAGCGCAATTCCCAGCGCGCCTCCCGCGTCGCCCGCGGCCGGTTGGATCCAGATGTCCTCGAAAGGCACTTCCCGCAAGACTCGGCCATTGGCCACGCAGTTCAACGCTACGCCGCCAGCCATGCAGAGCTTCTTCATTCCCGTTTCTTTGTAAGCGTATTTCGTCATCTTCAGCATCACTTCTTCGGTGATCGCCTGGATGCTGCGAGCGAGGTCCATCTCTTTCTGCGTGATGCGCGACTCCGGCTTTCGCGGCGCGCCGCCAAAGAGTTTGTCGAAAGAGCCGTTGGTCATGCGCAGCCCTTGCGAATAACTAAAATACTCGTGATTCATTTTCAGACTGCCGTCATCGCGCACTTCCAGCAGTTTGTCTTTGATAACCGAGACGTATTTTGGTTCGCCATAGGGCGCCAGTCCCATCACTTTGTATTCGCCGCTGTTAACTCTGAAGCCGGTGTAGTAAGTGAACGCGCTATAAAGCAGTCCCAGACTGTCGGGAAAGCGCAACTCCTTCAGCAGCGTGATCTCGTTTCCTTTGCCGATGCCGATGGAGCTGGTGGCCCACTCGCCGACGCCATCGATCGTCAGGATGGCGGCTTCCTCGAAAGGCGAAGGATAAAAGGCGCTGGCGGCGTGGCTCTCGTGATGATCGCCGAAGAGCAGGTTCCACTGAAACTTCTTTCCCAGCTTCTTCGCGGCACGCTCATCTTCCTCGCCACCTGCTTTTGCCAACTCGGTGCGAATCAGGTCCGGCATCCAGAGCTTCTCGTTCATCCAGAGCGGCAGCGCTTTGACAAACGAACTGAAGCCGGCGGGGGCGTAATCAAGATAGGTTTCAAGCAGGCGATCGAATTTCAGCAGCGGCTTGTCGTAGAAGCCGACGTAATCCAGTTTGGCAGCGCTGAGTTTGGCTTCGCTGAGACAGTAGCGAGCCGCGTTGACCGGAAAGTTGTGATCATGCTTAACGCGCGTGAAGCGCTCTTCCTGCGCCGCGGCCACGATCTCGCCATCAACGACAAGGCAGGCGGCGGAGTCGTGATAGAAAGCCGAGATGCCAAGAATGCTGACCACGCGGAACGCCTCCGATTTAGAACAGGGTGTAGATAAACGGCGCGATGGCCGAACTCTTAGCCAGCACGAGCAAAGCGCCAACCAGCACCAGCGTTATCACGATCGGGGCCAGCCAATATTTTTTGTTCTCTCTCATGAACTGCCAGAGCTCGCTAATAACCTGCACTTTTGACATCACAACACCTCTAATATTTCTGCTCGCAACTCCCGGCCACGCCAACCGAAACGCTTTAACCTAATGGACATCTCCGACTATTCGAAAGCCCTGGTTGTTCTGGAAAATATTACCTTTTGAGCCAGGTAGAACCGTGATCGTCCAATCAAACGATTGATTGGGGTTAAAGCTGAAAGTATTGCCAATTATCCGGCTATCCAATGCCATTACGACGAAGCCTGGTATGCCGCCGCCCCCCACGTCAGTCAATTTGTTGTTAAGAACGTAGATTCGCGTTCCCTCAACCCTAATTCCGCTCTGGCCAGTGCGCGTAATTGAGTTGTTTCGTATCGTCACGTCGCGCATTGTCCCGCCAAAAACGTAGATGCCATTGCTCAGAACGTTGGTGATAACTCCCGTATTCGATCCGCCGATGATCGTGTTGTTCTCGATTAGGATTGGACCAACATAAGGTGTGCCTGTGGTCGCCTGCACCACGATGCCATTACCAGAAGTCGGCACCTCCGAATTCCTGACATCGATTGTGTTGTTGCGAATAATAATATTCTCCAGGTGGTCAGAGCCTTCATTCGGCTCGACATCTATGTTGGTATTGCCTGGACCTCCAACCTGTCCAGACGTCATGAACCGGTTGCCTTCGAAGAGGATGTTTTTTCCGTTAACGAGCGCGAGGTTTTGCGACGCTACGCGCGTAAACAAGCAATTAGTAACTTTTGAGTTCTCGGCAAAGAATCCCGTCGATGATGAGCCTCCAAACTGAACGCCAATTGAGCGTGTTCCGTTAATCCATACCTTATCGACCGTACAACCTGAGCAATTTCCGAGAGAAACCGCCTGGGGCGTCGAACTAAAACCTGGATTCGCTCCTTTTATCTGAATATCGCGAATGACCAGCGCCGAATCCGGCTTGCCATTGGTGAGCGACTGATTGTATGCACTTATTACCGTGAACTGGTTCGGCGCTGTCGACTCCATGATGATCGATTCCCAACCCGCACCGAGCACAGTAGAACGTGACTTCATGAGTATGGGAATAGCGCTGGTCTTCGTTACATACCTTCCAGGCAGAAAGCGCAACACATGATCGGAAGAAATGATCACCTGCGTTGAGATTGTGCCGCCACCCTTGACGACAATCTCGCCGGCCTTCGGACCAAGGGCTGTATCAGCGGCATTGATTTTGGCGCCCAGGTCGTTCCCCGGAAAGTCGTTCGCCGACACCTGGCGGCCCTGCCGCTTTTGCGCGGAGGCGGCAAAAACAAAACCTGTGATGATCGAAATCATGACTACACCCAAAATCAATTGCCCCGCCAATGAACGAAAAGTAATTGATCGACGTTTACAACGCTCGCTTACTAGTTTCTTGAACATAATGACTGGCCTTTCGCTACTCTTTCTGATGATCTTCCTTCCTCCATCTCAATACATTTTCTCGTAGTGGCGTGGATCCCGCTGTCGCTCGGAATAAGGTTTCCAGTAAGAGGCACTTCGCGCACCGCGACGACTAAGCGGGTCCCAACCTGACAGTCTCTTCACCACGCCGATGGGCGTCATAACCAGAAAAAACACCAGGCCCAGAATTATGCGCGTGGTTACAAACGAAAGCCCTTCGGCTAACAACATCCAGGCTCGGTTTGGTAGCACCAATGCTCGCGGCCAGAGCAGACCGAAGATAATCAGAAGCGTGCCGAGCGGCAGAGTGACGTGGGCGGCGTTAACAAACTTTCCTCGATAGAGCCACCAACCGCCAAGCAACACAAAAACGCCGCCGACAACCAGGCCAAACTCTCTTTCTGCCCGAAAGGAATGTCTCCTCATACTTCCGAATTATAAGTCCACACTCGCGAGTCTATGCCATCGACTGCTGTTACCAGCACCAGGCGGACCGACCTCAGCCGGGTCATCGCGCCTGTTGTCTCGATTGTTTGTAGGATGAGAAATAAGGGTCGCTAATTTCCTGGCGGAGCAGCAAAGCCTCTGCAGCGTCAAATCAACCGCAAGCAGACTTTGGTAATTCACTTCTGTAAGCGAATGTGTAACTGAACCTAACCGTCGTCAGATCGGCGTCAGTGAATAAACAGCTGACTCAAGTTTTAGCGGTTTGGCCGGCTACGTCTTCCGGAGTTTCCCCTTCGACGTATTCATTCGACGAGTAGTAACCCGAATAATAGTAGTCCTGCGTTTCGACTTTGACGTTATTTAGGACCACACCAAAGATGTGCGCGCCGACGTCCAGCAACTGCTGCTTCGCGCGCCGCACCACGGCCCGCGAACTTCTGCCGCCGTGAACGACCAGCACTACGCCATCAACCATCGTGGACAGAATAGACGCGTCGGTAAACGATATTGCCGGCGGCGAGTCGATAACAACATGCGCAAATCGCTCAGCAAGTATGCTCAAGAGCTTACGCATCTCGTCTGAACCCAAAAGCTCCGCCGGATTGGGAGGCACTGGACCGGAGGTCAGGAATTTTAAATTGCCCTGCTGCGGACAGGTCTGCATCAGACTGTCAATATCCGTTTCGCCGGAGAGCCAGTTAGTCAGACCTTTGGTATTCGGCGCGCCAAAATGCGCGTGCAGCCGGGGCCGTCTCAGATCGCAATCGATAAGCAAGACTTCGGCGCCCGTTTGCGCCAGCATGAAGGCAGTATTGATCGCCGTAGTCGTTTTGCCTTCCGAGGGCTGACTCGATGTTACCAATATCGTTTTTGGCGGTTGCCCGGCAGATGACAACAAGAGCGACGTTCGCAAGTGCCGGTAAGATTCAGCAATCGGCGAGCGCGCGTCGCTGATCATTGCGAGAGCGGTCGTATCGGCCGGCGCCGGTCCCGACGGCGCCCCGCCAACTCCAATCAAGCGCCCGCGATCCCGGCTTGATGGAATCAAAGCCAGGGCCGGCAAGTGGAGATAACGATCCACGTCGTCCACCGACTTTACGGTGTCATCAAGGAAATCAAGGAGAAAAGCAAGACCAATGCCCGCAACCAGAGACAAGAGAAAGGCGATAAAGATGTTGCGAAAACGCTGCGGGCCAATCGGCGATCTTGGCAAGCGGCTATAGGTGGCAATGCTAACCTCATTCGATCTATCGCCGTTGTTTACCTGAAACTCCCGCTGGCGTTGCAATAGAGTGTTCAGTATTTGCCTGTTGGTTTCCAGCTCCTGGCTCATGGCCAGCAAATCGATCTGGTCGCGCGTCTGCTGGGTCGTGGTTCCCTTCTGCTGTTCATAGGATCGTCTCAGGAGGTTTTCCCGAGAAGCGGCGGCTTCATATTTCCTTTGGATTGAGGTGACAATTTCGGTCGGCGCCTTGTCGAGTTCCGCCTCCAGGCCCTTCAGTTGGGCATCAATTTTTTTAACTTCGGGCCATTCGGGTGTGTAGACGATCATCAGTGCGTCGCGCTTTTCTTTCAGCGCCGAGATACGATCCCGCAATTTTTCCACGCGGGCTGAGGTATTAACATCCGGTATGGAGAATGGATCGCGCTCTTTTCTCGCCGCTTCGAGCTGAGCCTGAAGATTCTTCCGCTCATTTTCGGCTGTCAACAATTGGCCGCTGAGCGTAGCCAGGCGAGTGGCCTCGAGGTTCCCCGCGGTATCATTGACCAGCGGTAGATTGTGGCTTTTGGCGTAATTGAATTGTGCTTCCTGATCGTGCTTGATTTTGGTCTGCAAGTTTGCGATCTCTCTTGCGAGCAGATCTTCCGCCTTGTTGGAGCCCACCGTCGAGCGTTCCAGATTGTTGTTAACAAATACTTCGGCAAGTGTGTTTGCAATTTTCTGGGCCAGCTCAGGATCAGAATGGACGAATCTGATTCTGACAAGGTTGGTTTGGAGAACCGGCTCGACCATCTCGCCTGCTATGATCGCGTCTTCGTAAGGCTCCAGCTCTGCCAATTGTTCCGGGGTCAACGATCCGCCGGTTACTTCACTCTCTCCTACTACCGTAAGCCCCGGGGACGCGGCGGGAGACTCATTTACTTTTTTTGGTTTCGAGAAGATTCGCCGGAGCGAAGAAAAGACACCGCCTTGCGTCTGGCCCCCGAAGAACGCCGGATTGTGCTGAAGGTCGAGCGTGAGCACCACCTGACGCGCGAGCGCAGGGTTCTCCAAGAGTTTGAGCTGCGTGCCCCAGAAATTGGGATCGCTCTGGCCGGCAATAACAATCTCTTTCGTTTGCAGTACGTTTAGCGGCTTTTGTTCAATGCGGATGGTTGTTTCGCCCGCATAGATCGAAGGCGCGCGAAACGCCTGGATAGTTACAAGGGATGTAACTACCAGTACCAGGCTGAGAATCAACCACTTTCTTTTTAGAACGACGAACAAATAATCGCGGATATTGGTTGGTTCTGAGCCGGAAACACCGTAGGGCTTTGATTGAGCAAAATCTGACAGTGGTCGATCGATGCTGCGGTCGAGCGCGCTCACGGGAAGAAGACGATTATCTTGCGACATCTTGATTTCTAAACCTCAAATCCAGGACCACACATAAGATAGTAGAATAATAGCAGAGACCTAGCGTCTGGCAAGCTGAAGGGCGGGGGAATCTAGTTTTGCGCGGCAACCTCGCGCCGCGAACCCAGGGCCGCAAAACCTCTTAACGAGTCTTTCCAAAACGGCAATGGAGCTAAACCAACTGCCTCCGAAAGTAAGCACCTAAGGCGGGAATTTCGTGGCCGGGGCGCCGGTCTGTCGAGAGTATCCATCGTCACACTCTCCAGGTTCGTCGAGGCGTAACCAGCCAGGTCCAGGGCCGCGCGGGCGAATTCTTCATAACTCGCCCCGTCACCTGCATTCACCACATGAAACGTTCCGGGAAGATCCAGTTGGGCCAACTCTCGCAGGCGGCGCGCCAAATCCGGCGCATACGACGGTGTACCGTAGGCATCTCTTATCGCCTTCAGTTTTTCTCCGCGCCCGGCACGCTCTATGATTGTACTCAGGAAATTACTGCCACCAGGGCCAAAGACAAACCCGGTGCGGACTACAATCGTGCGGGCAGCTGCCATTTGAGCGCGGCGCTCGCCTGTGAGTTTTGAAACTCCGTAAACGCTCCGCGGGTTTGGCTGGTCCCTTTGCGTATAGAAACCCTCCCGCTCTCCATCGAATACGTAATCCGTCGAAATTGTCACCAAGACCGCTTTTGTCTCGCGACTCGCGTTGGCCAGGTTTTCCGGTCCGCGCGCGTTCGCCGCAAAAGCTCGCTCTTGGTCCCGCTCGCAACCATCAACATCAGTCCACGCAGCGCAATTGATTACAGCGTCAGGTTTGTCTTTCTTAAGGGTCTGCCTGACGCGATCAGGATCGCCTATATCGAGGCTCGGATGATCGTAGGGAAAAACGAGGTCTCCGCTCGAGCGGCAATACTCGACGACCGCGCGTCCCACCATTCCGCCCGCACCTGTTACGAGGACTCTCAAGCTGACCCTACCTCCATGCCGTATTGAGTGCGGTAATAATCTTGATAGTCACCACTGCGCGCTCGTTCGAGCCAACGGCCGTTTTCCTGGTACCACTCGATAGTTTTTTGTAACCCACTTTCCCAGGTTTCGCGCGGTCGCCAACCCAAATCCGATTCAATTAGAGAAGGATCGATTGCATATCGGCGATCGTGTCCCGGACGATCCTTGACGAATTGAAGAAGCGAATGCGGCTTCTTAAGTATGTCCAATACTGATTTGACAACATCAATATTGCGGCGTTCATTACGGGCGCCAATGTTGTAAACCGCTCCCGGGCTACCTTTCTCCAGCGCCAACAATATTGCCCGGCAATGGTCTTCAACATAGATCCAGTCTCGTACGTTTTGGCCATCACCATAGACCGGGATCGGTTCGTCGTTCAAGGCATTCGAAAGCGCAAGGGGCAAGAGCTTTTCCGGAAACTGTCTTGGCCCATAGTTGTTGCCGCAGCGTGTGACCACTGTGTCGAGGCCGAAAGTATGGTGTGCTGCACGAACGAGATGTTCTGCTGCCGCTTTCGAAGCAGCATAGGGACTATTTGGGGCAAAAGGCGAATCTTCAGTGAAGAACGCATCTTCGTCTTCTGGCAAGCTGCCCATCACTTCATCAGTGGAGACTTGAATGAAACGCTTAACTCCGCCCGTGCGCGCAGCATCAAGCAATACCTGAGTGCCTGTGATGTTCGTTCGCAGAAACTCCGTGGCGTTTACTATGCTGCGATCTACGTGAGATTCGGCCGCAAAATTAATGATCGCATCACAATCCTCGGGTAAGGCTTCCAGGACAGGCACCGGCTCAGCAATGTCGCCACGAACAAAATGATGGCGGTTCTCATCCAGGCCGGCGAGGTTATCCAGGTTTCCAGCGTAGGTTAGGGCGTCAAAATTAATAACCTCACAACCTCGAAACTCATCCAGCACGAGCCGAACGAAGGCGGAGCCGATAAAGCCCGCCCCACCGGTGATAAAGAATCTAGCCATCTATTTTAGGGTCCCTGAAAGTAGGAAAATTTCAGCTCAAAATCCGGCCTGAGTGACTAGCCGATCGCTAGTCTCAAGGGCATAGTAATGAGAAAACGTCAATTTTCAAAGCGAGTCCTCTACCGACGTATTGGATCAAATCCCCCCCCCACGCCGCTAGGCGAATATTAGAGCGGTTCTCATGCAAGATTTCTTGTTGACTTATGATCGGAAATAGATTATTAACACGTCCTCGTTTTAGCCCGACCGCGTTGGTTCACTTCCATTTCGAGCCATTTTCGCACTGAACCTATTCCATAGTTTTGAGCCTAAGACGAGCGTAGTCCAGAGTCATTAGAACCCATTGAAACCTTCAAAAGTATTGCAAATAGAACAGCCTTGGAGCTCACCGGCTAACAGAAAATAGCAGTTTACCAGTCTCATTAGTTTCTGCACGCGTTCTGACGGTCACACGTCACGAGTTTCTGTCGACCTCGGCCAACGCAAAAACTAGCGAGCGAACTAAGCCTTGAGGAGAAATTTCCAATGAAAACCCCTACGCTCAGCCACGGTTATCATCGCACAAATCTTAGCTCATTGACGCGTATCGCGGCCTTTTTCGCCCTGGTCGCGCTCATCGGTATTCCGTTGTTTTCATCATCTTCAGCGTCATCTACCAGTAAATATTCGCGGGCGCTGCCGATTTCGCGATTGGTGAGCGACAAAGGCGCAGCCATCAATTCAAATGGCATATTTGGGCACTTTCTTAACGCCGGCAAACAGCCTGCGCTGCTGCCATTCTCGCCAGCGCTTGCTGAAACCATTGCCACTTTTGCGGCTGATTGCACGACTCCGAAGACGACTTTTGTTTTGGGTGAAACGGTTTGCGCGCAGACTGATAA
>JBGPYG010000266.1:0-5836 GCA_041493085.1 Pyrinomonadaceae bacterium
GCGATGACGATCTCGTCCATAAAGCGTGTCGGCATAGTTCTCAAGCCACACCAGCCTGACGCACTGAAGACTATGTGCGAGCTGGCGACGTGGCTTGCTCAGCGTGGGATCACTCTGCTCGGTGGACCGGAGATTGACCGCGAGCGGATAGAACAACAAACCGGTTGCGCGGTCGGGGAAGTGGAGCCTGAGAAGCTTGCGGCAAGTGTTGATTTGATTCTCGTGCTCGGCGGCGATGGCACAATGATAGCCACCGCAAGGACGATGGGTAATACGGAAGTGCCCGTACTCGGTGTTAACTACGGCGGGTTAGGTTACCTGGCTGAGTTTCGCATTGAAGAATTGTATACCGCGCTCGAATCGATTCTGGCCGGCAACTATCGTCTGGACAAGCGCGTGATGCTTGACGTTGAGCTGTTAAGAGGCGAAGAGCGGGTAACCCAAAATCGCGTGCTGAACGACGTGGTCATCAACAAGTCAGCGCTGGCGCGCATCATTGAAATAGAAGCCTACCTGAGCCGGCAGTTTGTGAATTCCTTTCGCGCTGACGGCCTGATTGTTTCCACGCCAACCGGATCTACTGCTTACAATCTCTCGGCCGGCGGTCCAGTTATCTTTCCTTCGATGAACGCCGTTGTCATCACTCCAATTTGCCCGTTCACGCTTTCCAACCGGCCCATTGTCGTACCCGATGACGCCGTTATTGAATTGCGTTTGAAAACTGAGCAGGAGGATGTGGCCTTAACTCTCGACGGCCAGGTTGGCTTTCCGTTGAAGGTTGAGGACCAGGTGGTAATTCGCAAGAGCAAAACTACATTCAACCTGGTGCAGCCGGCCAATAGGAATTATTTTGACGTCTTGCGCGACAAGCTGCGCTGGGGAAGGTGAAAACAGTTTCGAGTTCCGAGTTTCGAGTTTCGAGTTCTGCGTTTTCGTCAACAAGTAGAAGCCCGACCGTAAGGGAGGGCTCATGAGGCGACTTGAAGTGAGCCCTCCCTTATGATCGGGCTTCTGCCTGGCAGAGTAGACATATTAGAACAGAGGGATGTGACAAGATGGTTGTTCCGCTTTACGACGACAACAGCGATCGCGCGATCACGCCCGTAGTTAACTACGTTCTGATCGCGATCAATATCCTCGTCTTTGTCTTCCTGCAACAGCTCGGCACTAACGACAGGTTTACTTACGCGTTCTCGACGGTGCCGCAGGAGATCGTTAGCGGGCGCGATGTCAGAACTCCCGATCGCGTGGTGGAACATCCAGTCACTGGCGAGGAGCTTTTGATTCCGGGTCTTCAGCCGACACCATTTTCCGTCTATCTCACCTTGCTCTTTTCGATGTTCATGCATGGCGGTATCGCACACATCGCCGGCAACATGCTTTTCCTCTGGATCTTTGGAGATAACGTCGAAGATCGTATGGGCCATCTGCGGTACCTGGTCTTCTATCTTGTTTGCGGCGTGTTGGCATCACTGGCGCATGTCGTGGCGACGGTCATGTTTGCTACCGACCAGGGCAGTTTGCTGATACCAAGTCTGGGGGCTTCGGGAGCGATCTCTGGCGTTCTCGGCGGCTACATCGTGCTTTATCCCCGCCGTCGCGTGACGGCAATCGTTTTTCGGTTTATCACTGACGTGCCCGCCTACGTTGCGATCGGAATCTGGTTCGCCTTTCAGTTAATCAGCGGGCTGGGCCTGTTGGGAGGCGGATCGCAGGGTGGCGTGGCCTACGCAGCTCACATTGGCGGCTTCGTCGTGGGCCTGGTGCTCGTCAAGGTGTTCACCATTGGGCGAAACCCGTCTTACGCTTAACCTTTGGTAGTGTTGAGGTCTTCTCTGTGCAACCTTTGTGTCCTCTGTGTCTCTGTGGTGAATAACTCCCGACAGCCACTCACCACAGAGACACAAAGAGCACGGAGATCACACAGAGAAATCGAACTTAAGACACACCTAACCTTCTCACGAAATTGCCGGTGCCCTCGTTCTCAGTTAAGATCGAGTTTCCATTTAGGAGAAAACATGGCAATTGAAGAAAGCCCGCTCGCGCCCATTAATCAGCAGATCCTTGATGTGCGGTCGACGCCGCGCGAGGAGATGGATCTATTTCCGCTCGACACTTTCGCTTATGAATTCCCCGGTCGCGAGATAAAAATCGATTTTGAGATCGCTGAGTTCACGGCCATCTGTCCCTTTTCCGACTTTCCGGATTTCGCCACGATTCGTCTCGAGTACGTTCCTAAGGATCGTTGTGTAGAACTGAAGAGTCTGAAGCTCTACATCAATTCATTTAGAAACGTGAAGATCTTTCACGAGCATGTCGTCAACGTGATTCTGGAGGACTTCGTTCACGCCTGCGATCCACTGAGCGCGGAGATTGAAGGCGACTTTCACGTGCGGGGAAATATCAAGACCATCGTGCGCGCGAGTTATAAGAAACAGTGAGCAGTGGGGCAGTGTCCAAAGTCCAATGTCCAAAGTCCAAAGTCACAGACCGAGGTTCCGAAGCTGTTGAGGCGCATGGACGTGCTAAAGAAGCTATTCAGGGCTAGGAAGCGGGCGTTTGACATTGGACATTTGACATTTGACTTTGGACATGAGACTGCCTGCGGATTGAAATGAGCTTCACCACCATCTTCCTAATCGCCGGCGTCGTTCTGCTGGCCATCTTTTTCCTGATTGCGAAACTGGCGATTCGCTGGGCGATCAGGCTGGCGATCGTCGGCGTAATCCTGGTCGCGTTGCTCGGCGCCGGCGGCTTTTGGTGGTGGAGCAATCGTCTCACAGCTAAGCCCAGGCCAAACCGGCAACCATCCGCGCCCGTCAGACGAGCATCTGCTCGCTAAGCCAGGAGATCATGGGCAAAAGCGATACTGACGAAGCCGCCGATCCGCTCGATCCCGAGATAGTTCCCTCACTGCAGCTGGAAGTTTCTGGATTAGTTTCTCCGCCGAAAGGAGGAATCGTCGGACTGTGGCGCCGCTACCGGCGTCTGCCGCGCAACGTCTTCGCGATCAGTTTTGTCAGCCTGCTAAACGACGCTTCGAGCGAAATCATCTATCCGCTGCTGCCGGTTTTTCTTTCCCTGACTTTAGGCGCTTCACCGGGAATCGTTGGTCTGATTGAAGGCACAGCGGAGTCGATCTCAAGTTTACTAAAACTTTTTGCAGGGCACTTTAGCGACCGGTTCGGCAAACGGAAAATTTTCGTGGTTTCGGGATACGCGCTATCCAGCTTTGCCCGGCCGCTGCTTGCCTTTGCCGTTAATTGGTATCAAGTGCTGGCAATCCGGATAGCCGACCGAGTCGGGAAAGGCGTCCGTAGCGCGCCGCGTGACGCGATGATCGCGGATACGGTCGCAGTTGAAGATCGTGGGTTAGCGTTTGGACTCCATCGGGCGCTGGATCATACGGGCGCAGTCGTCGGTCCGTTGCTTGGTTATCTGCTGGTGCTGATATTTTCAGCCAATCGCAACGCGCCGACTGCCGCAGACTTCAACAAGATCTTCTTGCTGGCTTCCATTCCCGCGCTCGCCGCCGTGGTCGTCGTTGCCCTCTTCGTGCGCGAGTCGTATAAGCCAAACACGGCGCCAGATGCCGCTCTGGATCTGGCCCTGGATATTGCTCCAGACGCGAGTGCGCCACAGTTGCGTTTTTCGCTGGGTGGCTTTGACGGCAACTTCAAACGCTTCCTGGTAATCGTCGCACTTTTTACCCTGTCGAATTCTTCTGACGCATTTCTGTTGTTGCGCGCGCAATCGGCGGGCGTCTCAGTTGCCGCGATTCCGTTGCTGTGGGCAATGCTGCACGCTAGCAAAGTAGTCAGCTCGCTTTTTGGAGGCCACCTTTCAGATACTCTCGGCCGCCGCAAGTTAATAGTTTCCGGTTGGATTCTTTACGCTGCGGTTTATGGGGGCTTTGCCTTCGTTTCGAATCCGGTCTCCGTGTGGATACTTTTCCTGATCTATGGAATCTATTTTGGTTTGGCGGAAGGCGCGGAGAAGGCTCTGGTCGCCGATTTGGTGAGACCTGAACAACGCGGCACCGCGTACGGGTTGTATAATCTTGCTTTTGGAATAACAGTGCTGCCGGCGTCGCTGCTGATGGGTGCCTTGTGGGATTGGCGCGGCCCGCAAACGGCCTTCCTGGTAAGCGCGATCCTTGGGGCAACAGCGGCAGTGCTGCTGCTATTGTTAGTGCGGACACGTACGTCAGTCCGAACCGTTTAGATGCCGGACTTGTCCGGCTTGGGGAGCGGCAATTCACGCGGGACAATTCCCACCTCTAAACGACTAAGTCAAAGGAGCCACACTATTCATGACGCGTCGCACTCTGAATTCACTGCCGGGTTTCTCAACCGAGATCGGTTTCTACCTCAGCGGAATGGAGGAGGTTCGTGAGCAAACTCGCGCAGCTGTTGAGGGAATGTCTGATGATCAAATTGGACGTCCGGCCATCCCCGGCGCCCATGCGATAGGCGCGCTCGTCCTGCATATTGGCGAAGCAGAATGGTATTGGATGCAATGCGTAGTCTCCGGACAAAAGGTGACTGATGAGATTCGCCACGCCGCCTATTGGGATGTGCTGAAAGATTCGAAGCGTTTTTCTGAGCAAACTTATTCGGCTGAGTTTTGTTTGAATGAGATTAAGAAACTTCGGGAACAAACGCATACGACCCTGGCGGCATTCAAGGACTCCGATCTCGAACGGATCTTTTCAACTGAACGCAGCGGGGAAACTCACGAGCGAAGTCTTCGCTGGATACTGCATCATCTCATCGATCATGAGGCTCAGCACAAGGGGCAGATACTGATGCTGAAGCGCTTGCAAGGGTTAAAGAATGAGGGCTTGTTTGATTAGGCATGTCCGATAAACCTTAGTTTGTCGAGCGTTTATGCAGGGGCGCCGTGGAGGATAAGCTCAACGACAAACTGAAGTTTGTCGGACACAAGCAATGAATACGAATTACCAGTTAATAAAAAACGAAGAAGAACTTCGCAAAGCAGTCGAGTTGTTGTCGGCTCAGCAGGCAATTGGACTCGACACCGAAACCACCGAGCTTGATCCCTACTTCGGCCGTCTGCGTTTGATCCAACTCGCCACGCCCGCCGGCGTTCACATCATTGATCTCGATGCTTTTCAAAACGGCGATCCCCGGAAAAGCGATGCGCTCGCTCCGCTGCGCGATCTGCTTTCTGCTCACCGTCCCGTGAAGATCGCACACAACGCGAAGTTTGACGCGAAATTTATCAAACACACCCTCGGCACAGACCTCGGTGGACTCTTCGATACGCTCCTCGCAAGTCAGTTGCTTGGCGCCGGAGATATTGAAGAGCGCCACGGGCTCGAGGCGGTGGCATCGCGCTATTTGAATGAGGCGGTAGACAAGACCGAGCGTCTCAGCAACTGGAACCTTGAACTCTCCGAAGCGCAACTCGAATATGCCGCCCGCGACGCAGCAGTGTTGCTGCCGTTGCGCGAGAAACTGATCGAACGATTGAAGTCTGATTCGCTCATTGATTGCGCGCGGCTGGAATTTGACTGCGTGATGACGGTCGCCGATATGGAGCTTACCGGCTTCTACATGCACAAGGATCGCTGGCTCGAACAGTTGGCCATAGTTGAAAAGAGAAGAGGGCAGCTAGCTGAGGAATTGCAGAATGTGCTGGCGGAAGAGTCAAACCAGGGAACGCTTTTCGGCGGACCGCAACGCGACGACATCAACCTCGACTCACACCAGCAGCTAACTCAAGCTTTGGAGCGCCTGGGTATTCCGGTTCCTGATTCAACCCGCAACTGGAAACTCCAGCCGCTCGCGGCGGAGTATCCGGTTATCGCCAC
>JBGPYG010000270.1:0-5772 GCA_041493085.1 Pyrinomonadaceae bacterium
CGAAGCCAACAACGCGCTACGCATAGGCCGATTCGGTTGGAAGGCTCAACAGGCAAGTCTTTTGTCGTTTGCCGGCGATGCCTACCTTAACGAAATGGGCATAACCAACAAATTTGACGGCTCTGGCGGTAGGAGTTCTTCCGACCCGAACGCCGGAAAAAATGAAAATCCGGCCAGCACTGCCGACGGTATTATCAACGTGACTTTTCCGTCTGCATTCGACCCGGTTGCTGATCCGGAAGATGATGGGGACGATGTGATTGCGTTCGCAGACTTCATGGCAGCAACGCGCGCTCCAGGTCGACAGAACCCAATCCCCGCCGCTGCAACGCGCGGTGACTCTCTGTTTACGTCAGTTGGCTGCGCAGTTTGTCATACGCGCACTTTCCAAACCGCTGCTCCTGGGACGCTGATTAATGGTGGAGCGTTCGCGGTGCCGACGGCTTTGGGCAACAAGATAATCCACCCGTTCAGTGACTTTGCGCTGCACGACATCGGCACAGGCGATGGCATAGTCCAGAATGCAGGTCAGTCAACGGCGAACCAGTTGCGCACGGCGCCCCTTTGGGGCATTCGCGCTCGCAACCGGCTTATGCATCAGGGCCTGAACATCACCATTTTCGATTCAATCCAATTGCACGCCGGTCAGGCGACGACCGCGCGGAACAATTTTAACTTCCTGTCCGCCGCACAGCGAGCGGACTTGATAGCCTTCGTCTTATCACTGTAGTTTCGCAGCGGTGATTATGACGCGGGTACAACACCCGAAGCTCGCCGGAGTGGATTTTTCCGGCGAGCTTCCCTACCAATCGTCTCACTGAAAACTGAAGCCTTCCGGAGATCAACGATGGGACAGGGTACGAATCGTGAGGTCCCTAACTCGCGGGTAAACGTGACCGTCTTGCCGAGGTTCAGGATCGCGCTAGCGGTACTTATCTCCGCGGTTTCTTTTTTGACCGGCTGTTCTAAAGTCGAGAAGCCTTTGGCCGAAGCGCCACCTCCCCCATTAACCGCCCAGGCCGACCAGCCACAGCAAATGTCAAAGCTGCCACCACCTCTAATGAGTGAGGTTCAGGAAGCCGTGAAGCGCGTCTTTAAGGAAACTGTTCTTATTGACACCAGCCACAAGCCAACTTTCATTGTCGGAGACTTCAACGGCGATCTCTCGCAGGACATCGCCATAGTGTTGATGCCTGCGTCTGGAAAACTAGCGGAGTTGAACGAAGAGTTCCCCAACTGGATCCTTAGGGACCTTGCCGGGCCTAACCAACCAGCTAGCCCGCGGCTTCGCGTCGCAGAAAACGAGGTGCTGCTGGCGGTAATTCACGGCTACGGCCCCAACGGTTGGCGAGACCAGCAGGCCACGCAAACATATTTGCTAAAGAACGCCGCCGGCTCAGGTATGGAGGCGCATTCCGCAAAGGATTTCGTGGCGGCACACCAGGCCAAGAAGGTGCCGCAATTGCGCGGCGATGTTGTAGCCGAAGAACGCGGCGGCAATCCAGGCTACCTCTACTATGCCGGGGCTACTTACGCCTGGTATGACCCGAAAACTTTCAAGGGCGAGCCTGAACGCGGTATGGTCCACGTTCCGCCCAGCGAAAAACTGAAGAAGATAGACTGAATTGGAAACCTTGAGACCGTTCCGGAGGTAATCAAATGAGCTTCAAGAAGTGGGGGACATGGGCGAGCCTGTCTTTCCTGACGGGTTTGGCGCTGACTGCTGTTGCAACCTACAACGTTGCGGCTCTTGCTAGAGTTGAAGTCGCTCAGTCAAACACTTCGCAGACTGAATTCATAACGGCCGAGGAGCTGAAAGCGAAGATCGCGAGTAACCAACCCGTAACAATAATAGATGTTCGCTCGGTCAGCGGTTTGGGAAACGACGAACGCAAGATCAAGGGTTCCATTCACGTGAAATTGCGAAGACTTAGATCCAGGCTCGGCTTTGCGCCGCTAAAGGATGCCCCTCGCGACCGAGAGGTCGTTACTTACTGCGCGTGCCCGAGCGACGAGGCGGGCATCCAGGCGGCGCAGGTGCTTCGGGAAGCCGGATTCAAGCGCGTGCGCGTTTTGAAAGGTGGTTGGGTGGCCTGGCAGAAGGCGAATGGACAAGTAGAGTCTGCGGCCAGAGGATTATGAAATTTTCACTGTTTAGATAGCGGACTTGTCGGCCATCGGGTGGGCGAAGGTCCAGGTAAAACCTATATCGCACACCGGCGCACAAGTGCACTTTCTAAACGGACTGTCATACCGTAATGCTCGTCGCGTTGCTGTTGCCGCCTGGCCGGCCGGTTTCAAGTAACTGCGACAAATTCTGTCTCGCAATCGCACGCCAGATAACGCGCGAAAATAGTTTTCTTACGTCCTCCTCGGTGAATGCTTTTCCCGCAAAAGTCCAATACAATGATCACCCACAGCAGGAAGTCAGACGCGAGGGCAAACGACTATCTTAGAAGTCACCAATCTGGAATGCGTCCGCGGAGACCGCAGGCTTTTTCGCGACGTCAGTTTCTCTATGACGCCGGGCACGTTCCTGCAACTTACAGGGCCGAACGGCAGCGGCAAGACAAGTTTACTGCGCATCATTTGCGGACTGATGACGCCTGAGAGGGGGGAGATAAAGTGGCAGGGTGCGCGAATTCGCACGCTTGGTGAGGAATATTCCCAGAGCATCACGTATATTGGACACCGCAACGGAGTTAAAGAAGAGTTGAGTTCGCTGGAGAACCTGCGCATTTCGAGTGGGATGACAGGGACTAACATCACCAGCAAAGAAGCTCAAAAAGCGCTCGCAAGCGTGGGTCTTGCGGGCCGTGAAAACTTACCGGTGCGGTTCTTGTCCGAGGGGCAGAGACGCAGATCGGCGCTGGCGCGGCTTATTACTTGCAACACCAAACTCTGGATGCTTGATGAAGTGGTTGCGTCTCTTGATCAGGCCGCCGTCCGACTAATCGAGTCGGTAATTGGTGAACACTTGAACAAGGGCGGGATGGCAATTGTCGCTACGCACCAGGAACTCCACATCTCCGCAAGTTCGTTTCAGCGGCTCGAACTTGCATCGTGAGCACCCCCTCCACTCTCTCAATGTTTCGTTGGATCGTCGCGCGCGATCTGATGCTGGCGTGGAGGCGGCGCGCCGATGTCTTGTCGACGCTCTTCTTCTTTATAATCGTGGCCAGCCTTTTCCCGCTCGGAATAGGACCCGAGACAACGCTACTGCGAACGATTGCGCCAGGTGTGGTTTGGGTAGCAGCCTTGCTTGCCTCGATGCTTTCGCTGGGCCGGGTTTTCGCCAACGATTATCAGGATGGCACGCTGGAACAAATGCTGCTGACGCCCCAGCCGCTTTATTTGGTTGTAGTGGGCAAAGTGTTGGCGCAGTGGCTGGTATCTGAAGTTCCACTTGTATTGATTGCGCCGCTGATTGGCGTGCAGTTTGATTTGGCTCCGGATGCGCTTTTCATACTTTTTATTTCGCTGCTACTCGGAACACCCATTCTGAGTTTGATTGGATCGATAGGAGCAGCACTGACACTGGGGTTGCGCGGCGGCGGCGTCTTAATCTCGCTTTTGATCTTGCCGCTGTACATTCCGGTATTGATCTTTGGAGCCGGCGCGGTCGACGCCAGCATTACCGGCATGAGTCCACAGGCAAATCTCTATTTGCTGGCTGCGTTTCTGGTGGTGTCGTTGGTTTTTGCGCCGTGGGCAACCTCGGCCGCTTTGCGGATATCTCTGGAATGAGAATTAGCCACAGAGTCGCGAAGACACAGAGAATGGCAGAAGAAACAAATACGCTGGTATTAGACACCTTAGTCTCGCGCGTTTTGCTATTGCGTTTATGATTCGCTCTCTTACTGCTCTGTGTCTCTGCGCCTCTGTGGCCAATCTGACTGCTGGGTTTATGGAAAAATGAATCTATACAAATACGCATCACCTTCGGCCTTTTACCCGCTAGCGGGAAAGATGATTCCCTGGTTCGCCATTCCGGCGACAATTCTCTTCGCGGTGGGTTTGTATATTGGTTTCTTCGTTGCTCCCACCGATTTCCAGCAAGGGGACGCCTACCGCATAATGTTTATTCATGTGCCGGCGGCCTGGATGGGAATGTTTCTATACGTCCTGATGGCTTTCTATGCGGGGATTGGCTGGGCTTTTAATGCCAGACTTTCGTCAATGATGGCGTCGTCACTCGCGATCACTGGCGCGTTGTTCACTTTTATTTCTTTAGTGACTGGAGCGTTCTGGGGGAAGCCGACCTGGGGCACATGGTGGGTTTGGGATGCGCGTATGACTTCCACGCTGATCTTGCTCTTCCTTTACGTTGGCTTCATTTCATTGCAGTCGGCGATTGACGATCCGCGTCGCGCGGATCGCGCCGGCGCAGTGCTCGCGCTCGTGGGGGTAATCAACGTCCCTATTATCTATTTTTCCGTGCAGTGGTGGAATACCTTGCACCAGGGCGCCACGATCAGAATCTTGAACAAACCAACCGTTGCGCCCCCCATGCTGGCGGCGATGTTAATCTTGCTTGCCGCGTGTTGGCTCTATTCGATTGCCGTAGTTCTGGTGCGCCTGCGTTGCATTATCCTGGAAAGAGAACAAACTGCGGCGTGGGTAGCTGAAGGAGCAGTCTAAATCATGAACTGGTCAGAATTCTTTAGAATGGGTGGTTACGGTTTCTATGTTTGGGGCTCCTATCTTACCGCGCTCTTGGTATTGGGTGGAGAAGTTGTGCTACTTATGAGGCGTCGGAAGTCGTGCAAACGGGTCGATCGCGATCGCGATCGAGAATAAACTGGAGGATACTTATGAAGCGTCGTCATAAACGGATTGGTTTTATTGTCGCCGGACTAGCAGGGCTCGGGATTGCTGCCGCGCTCGTGCTCAGTGCATTCCAGGAGAATTTGGTCTTCTTCTTTAGCCCTTCACAAGTTGCCGCTAAAGAAGCACCCGTTAACAAAACATTCCGCATCGGCGGCCTCGTTGAAAATGGGACTCTCAAACGCGATAACGACGGACTGACCGTTCACTTTACCGTCACGGATACAGCTAAAAGCATACCGGTTGTGTACAAGGGAATTCTTCCCGACCTCTTCAAAGAGGGCAAAGGCTGTGTCGCGCAGGGCCGTGTAGGTTCGGACGGTGTTTTCTACGCTGATCAGGTGCTCGCCAAACACGACGAGAACTATATGCCGCCGCAAGCAGGACAGGCGATCGACAATGCGAAGCACGAGCGAGAAGCTGCGAAGACAGTTGTTTACTAGCTGAAGCGTTGGGGTTGGCTGCTCTCCTTCGCATCGGTGAAAGAATATGGTTCCTGAAATTGGACAGTTCGCATTAATCCTGGCGCTGCTCCTGGCGCTCACGCAAGCAACGCTGCCGCTGATTGGCGCCGCGCGCGGGAAGCGCTCGTGGATTGCCGTAGCTGCTCCCGCAGGTCAGGCGCAGTTTATTTTTGTCGCCATCGCGTTTTGTTGCCTTGGCTATTCATTTATCACTAACGATTTCTCCGTTTTAAACGTCGCCACCAATTCGAATTCACAACTCCCGCTCCACTACCGGCTCGCCGCCACCTGGGGATCGCATGAAGGTTCGCTATTGCTGTGGACCTTAATGCTGGGCCTCTGGACTGTCGCGGTTTCGCTTTTTAGCCGGCACCTGCCCGAAGAGATGCTCGCGCGTGTGTTGAGTGTGATGGGTGTGATCAGCGTCGGTTTCCTGCTGTTCATGTTGCTGACGTCGAATCCTTTTGCCCGCTTGTTTCCA
>JBGPYG010000379.1:0-3902 GCA_041493085.1 Pyrinomonadaceae bacterium
CGGCATGATGAGCGACTCGACGCCCCAGATCAAAGCCAGTTCATTCTGCACTTCCTGAGAATTTGTCAGGGCAATGATTCGTTGTTCCGGCCGCAGGGCGGAAAGCCGCCGCGCCATCAATCCCGATTCTGTCAAAACCGCCGTTACTCTTGTCCCCATCTCTTCTGCCGCGAAGGCGGCAGCTTCGCAAAGCGCACGACTCACGCGGCCCGATTGCCGTCCGGCCCACTTCGCAATCCTGTCAGGCGGCTGTTCTCTACCCGCTTCCGCCGAGTCAATAATGCGGCACATGGTTTCTACCGAGGAAACTGGATAGAGCCCGCTGGCCGTTTCATTCGAGAGCATCAGCGCGTCGGTTCCATCCCAAACGGCGTTGGCCACGTCGGAAGCTTCGGCGCGAGTGGGCCGCGGATTCGTAACCATGGATTGCAGCATCTGCGTCGCGGTGATCACCATTTTCCCCGCGCGCACAGCCTTTTCAATGATCCGTTTTTGATAAACCGGAACCAGCTCGACGCTGGTCTCCACTCCCAAATCGCCACGCGCAACCATGACGGCATCGGCAGCGGCGATGATTTCGTCTAAATGATCGATCGCTTCAGCCTTCTCGATCTTTGCTACGAGCGGTGCGCGTCCGCCCGCCTCCCTGATCATGGCTTTTGCGCGCGAACAGTCTTCAGCTCGGCGAACAAAAGATAGAGCGATGTAGTCGACATTCTGCTCAACCGCCCATTGCAGATCGGAAATGTCTTTCTCGGTAAGCGAATCAATCGGCAGGGGGACTCCGGGCAGATTGATGCCTTTGCGTTCGCCCAGAACGCCACCATTAATCACGCGGCAAACAACATCAGTCTTCGTCGTACTCTCTACTACCAGAGCGATTGCCCCATCATCGAGCAAAAGCCTTGTGCCCGGCTCTACCACTCGGGGGAGATCGGGATAGTTTGTCGCCACCCTTTGCTCATCGCCAATAACTTCCTGAGTAGTAAGGACAAAAATCTCGCCTGCTTTTAGTGTGACCGGCTTTCCATCTTTGAGTTGGCGCGTGCGGATCTTTGGTCCCGAGAGATCGACCAGCACCGCCAAGGGTCGTTTCAATGTTCTGGCGGCGGCGCGAGCGCGCTCAATGTATTCAGCTTGCTCTTCACGGGTGCCGTGAGACATGTTGATGCGCACGGCGTTTGCGCCTGCGCTTAGCAGACTTTCAATGACGGCCTGGTCGCGCGAGGCAGGTCCCAGGGTCGCAAGAATTTTCGCTTTCCTCATTTCAGTTTAGAGTTCATCAAGCTATAGCTTGCCGCCTCCGGATAATAATCTCAAGCCCAGTACAAACCGGGAACGATGGCCGGCACGCGTTGCGCGTAGTTTTCAAAATCCTGTCCAAAAGCTTCACGCAATAATTTCTCTTCGCTGCGCACGCGAATTATCGTGCCGATGAAAAAAATGAGCAGCGCCACAATAAGCGCCAGCCAGTGGCTGATAGCCAGCCCGGTTGCCACCAGCATTCCCAACATTCCCGTGTAAATCGGATGGCGCACATATGCATACGGGCCAGTCGTTGCCAGCTTGTGTCCTTCAACCAAACGCGCGGTCAGGCTCCATTCTTTGCCGAGAGTTTTCACGGCGTTCGTAATTAGCCATACCGAACCGATTGCCGCCACGATCGCCAAGACGCTGGCTGCTATTGCGACCAGGTCGCGAGTTTCACTACCGGCAATGATTGGTGTGAATGGCCCACGACGCACTCCCCAAATTAGCCCGAAAGATAAACCCTGCAGGGCCAAGCCAGTTATCGAACTGCGATCACGCTTCTGGTCCGGCGGGCTGGGAGGTTTCTTGCGCAATAAGAAGATGCCGGCAAACGCAAACCAACATAGCATCACAACCACAAAAACCAGAGCTGGCAGAAATTCAAAATCCATTCTCATTATGTGTTGCAAGTTCAAAACTCAACTTGCAGAACTTTGCGGTCTACTGTTCACTGTTTACCGTCTACTGTCTACTGCTTCGCTAATCGCTTTCTCCAACTCGGCGTCAATCGCTTGCTCGTAGCCGATGAACCTTTTTGCCAGGTGGCCGTCTCGCCCAAATACGAATGTTTGGGGAATCGTTTGATCGCCGGAAAGAAAAAGGTCAGTCAACGCCTTGTCCGGAAAACCAAGCGGATACGCAATGCCGAGTTCTCTGGCGAAGGCGGCGACTCTGATTCGATCATCCGGGCCGCCAACATTCAGCCCAACTACTTGCAAGCCCTTCGGGCCATAACTCTTTTGCAAAGCAATCAGGCGCGGAATACTTTGGCGACAGGGCACGCACCACGTCGCATAAAAGTCCAGCACCAACACTTTACCCTGATAGTCCGCCAGCGTTGCGCGCTGGCCGTCATTTAGCACCCAACCCATTTCGGCTTGCGCGTTCAATGGCGGCATAGGAAAGGCTGTGCTCGGCGGCCCGGAAAGTACGGGCGTCGCTTCTTTGTCTGTTTGCTTCTGACTCGTGCAGCTGCCCATCGAGATTGAGAGGATTATCACGGCCGCGAGCATGCGTAGCCTTATCGAGGCACTGGACTTTGAAGAGCTGCGATGTGCTGGGACACTCAAGGCCAAATATTCTACACGTAACCGGGGGCACTCCCCCAGTTCAACTTCTGCGTAATCGGTGCAATCTGTGCGGCCTTCTTTACGATTCGCGATTTACCATTTACGATTCACTCCCATGGACTTTCCCCAAACCCAACGCACCACGCTCAAGCGTCTTCCTAAGCGAGGCGTCTACGACCGTGAACTCGTTTATCGAATTCTTGATGAAGGTTTTATCTGTCATGTCAGCTTCGCGGTTGATGGCCAGCCCTTCGTCATTCCCACCGGATACGCGCGCGCCGGCGACCAGCTTTACATTCATGGGTCGCAGGTTAGCCGGATGCTTCGCACGCTCAGCAGCGGCATCGACGTTTGTGTTGCTGTAACTCTTATTGATGGCCTCGTGCTGGCACGCTCCGCTTTTCATCACTCTGTGAACTATCGTTCCGTTGTAATTTTCGGACGCGCCTCTATTGTGGAGGAGAGAGAGGCCAAGCTTGCCGCGCTGTTCGCATTTTCTGAGCACGTAATTCCCGGCAGATGGAACGACGTGCGCGAGCCAACTGAACAGGAACTCAACGCTACCACGGTGCTGTCGTTACGGCTTGAGGAGGTTTCGGCCAAGGTCCGCACCGGCCCGCCCATCGACGATGAAGCAGACTACGCGCTCAACGTCTGGGCCGGTGTTCTTCCGCTTCAACTCGTCGCCGGCGCGCCCATCAAGGATTCACGCTTGCCGGAAAGCATTGAGGCGCCTTCCTACGCACTTAAATACACGCGAGAAAAGATTTGAGTACTGAAGCCGCCACCATGCGGAGTCGTGGGAAAAAGCTTTGGCCGGCGCTCGGGATCGTCGCAGCTTTCGTGGCCACTGCAATTCTCCTCCGCCTTGAAGGACGCTTGTGGATCTGTGCCTGCGGCACGGTTAGATTCTGGTCTGGCAAAGTATGCAGTTCAGATAACTCGCAGCACTTCCTCGATCCCTACAGCTTCACGCATGTGCTTCATGGTTTCCTGTTTTTCTGGTTAATTGCCTGGTTGGCGCCGCGACTCAAAGGAAGCTGGCAACTCGCGCTCGCAGTCGCGGTCGAGGCTTTGTGGGAAGCCTTTGAAAACACAAACTTCATTATCGATCGCTACCGTTCCGCAACGGCCGCGCTCGGCTATAACGGCGACACTGTCGTCAATTCTTTCGGCGATACCCTCTGTTGTCTGGTTGGCTTCATGATCGCCCGACGCCTTGGACTGCGCCGCTCCTTAATCGTGTTTGCCGTGCTGGAGGTGGTTTTGATCGTCTGGATCAGAGACAGCCTGCTGCTGGAG
>JBGPYG010000348.1:0-4496 GCA_041493085.1 Pyrinomonadaceae bacterium
CGAGCTCTGACGGCAGAATCTTCAACGCCACTTTGCGATCGAGTTTTGTGTCCTGCGCCAGATACACCTCGCCCATCCCGCCCGCGCCGATCTGGGAGCGGATTTCGTAGCGGCCTAGTCTAGCGCCAACGGAAACCAGTGTGCTTACTCGCCGCCTTCCTAATGTCCTGGCTGCCTGCCGGAAAGAACCCTGTATTTCGAGAGCCCCCAGCACAGGTAAGGCGGCAATTGTAGCGGAGTTGGGGTTGACGTGCTAGGGATTGATGGATGCAATGACCCTCTCAACCGTGCATCGACGCTGAATTCTCAAAGATGCGGCCGGCACTTCATTCCTGGACGTCGGGAGCTTGCGCGAGGGCCGATTGAAGTATTCAACAGTATTGTCAGTCCGATGCGATCTACTGGCACCACCGCGATACGGTGTGACCCGCCTTATCATCGCCTGCACGTAGTTTAGAGACCTGAGCAAAAGGAGAATGTTTATGCCCTTACGTTATCAACGCGGCTACTTGCGCTGCGTGAAACGAAAATCCGGACCCTCTCAATGGGAATTTCTTTGGCGAGAAAATAACGGCAGACTCTAATGGCCTGCTTCGTGCACGATCTGGTTGGATGTCTTGAATAACCGTATGGCAAGCAACTACGGCGCCATGGCCTGCGCCTTTCTGACAAGCGCCGGTCAGTGCGGGCAATAGGTTTGGAGTGCTCCGGCAGAGCGGAGCGACGACGGCTGGCCCTTCCGAAAATTCAATCTGTTGGGAGCATTCTCGGCGCTCGCAGTGGTTCTGGCCGTAGCTGGAGTCTACAACACTATGAGCAATACGGTCGCGCAACACACAAGGGGGGTTGCTATCCACGTGGCGCTGGGCGCCCAGGGCTGCGACGTATCGAAGCTGGTCATCGGCGAAGGCATGAAATTGATCGCCGTCGGCATCGCCATCGCCATCGTCAAGCGAAAATCAACGACCTCGCCGGCGCGTTCTCCTCTGTCCACCTTCCCGACCTGCAAATTTGCGAACCTTGAACCGTTGATTGAAGGGTTGAGTGGGCGACTGAAGGCATGATAACCGTCGTCGCCCACTCTCAAGTTCGGTCACGGACAAGGAGTGCCTGCGCTTTCGTATACTGAGATCGAGCCGAGATCGGCAAACTGAGCCGCATTGTCACGGAAGACAGTGGCTTCGATCCAGTAAAAGTTTGTGCTGAAGTCGAAGTCAATGTTTGGGGAAAAGCTCGCCGTCGTAAACGCGTTGCCCGTTCCTATACCGTTGCTGTTGAAAGTAAAGAGAATGACATTTCCGCCTGAGACGACGTTTGTGCGGTGAATTTCGAACTTCACCTGCGCATGGGTGCCGGTGTTGTCGCTATTACGGAAGCGAACCTTGACTACCGACTGAGTAGCCGGACAGTAGGACGTCATGCCTTTAGTGGCCGTGATGTTGTAACGAACGCTAACTGTACCCGTTGCTCCGGGTTGCAAGGTAGTAGCGAAATTCTTCAATTGAACGATGGCAGCACTATCTTCGTCGACAGTTCCGGCGGCGCCGACAGCGGTCCAGGGTTCGCGTGATGCACAGCTGGTAGTAGTAACTCTCAAATCCGCACCTGCTGTAGGCAGCGTGCCGGTCCCGTTGAAATAAGAATTCTGGCCACGCGTACCAAGCTTGTTTTCAGCTCCAACTGTTAGAAAGCCCAGGTCACCGGATCCTCCAATCGCGCCGTAGGCAAAAGTAATGTCTTCGGCCGGATTAGTATCATTGTTGACACCAATCCAGATTTCAAAGGAATTACTATTCGCGGTGCTGAATTCCCGCACGGCCGCCCAATCCAAAACGATCCATGTATCAACCCCGTCCGTTAAGACACCAATACGGAGGGCCCCCGCAGCTGCGGGATTGAGGTCTGTCCAAAATGGCGCGAGCACGTTATTGGGAAGCGTCGAATTGGGAAAATTCTGGTTATTGATCGAGTTGTCGGCCGGACCGGTGCTGCCACCAATGACCACATAGCCGTTGCTGGAGAAACCCACTTTGGTATAGGTCTCACCGGCAAAAGAAAACGCTGGCACAGTGAAGTCAGTAACACTATCATCGGTCACCCCAGGAACAGGTACAATGCCAAAGCCGGAAAGCGGTAAATAGCCGGCCGGAGAGGTTCCGGCGGCGATTGTCACATCACAGAAACCAGACGCCACAGTCGTTTGTAGAGGGCTCTTTTGAGCAAGGGTGATTGATTCGGGCCCACGCGGCTCTTCCTTACGCGATTGGACCATTGCCTCCTTGGGAGCGGAAATTGTCCTATCCGGAGTAAGCGGTGTAGCCGTAAACCTCTTGGTCTGGGCCATCGTCGACTGACCAACAAAGAGGCCTACCAACAGAACAATCGACAAGCGAATCGTGATCTGAAAAAGCATCCAACGATTCATATCATTTTTGGATTGAAAGCAATGCATAAATTTTCTCCTCCCATGTCTTGTTGAACTAGCTTTCTCACTAACGCGCGCATTCGGCGTTCACACGCATGATGATTGCTCTTATGGGGACAATGGTGGCTAGGACGCAGTGGCCTAACAAAAATCCTCCTGTCGTGTGGAACTAGAGAGAATCAGGAGGACTTGTTTCATGGCGCTGTCAGCCTAACTTGCCTTTCCAAGGCCCTGGCAAGCACTATTTTCGGTAGACAGCAAGCTGACACAAGTGATTGAATGCAAGCAATGGGACCTCTGTTATGATTCATGAGACGATCGTCACGGACGGTAGTGATGCTTGAGCGACAATTAGCAGAACTTCTGGAAGGTACTACGGATGCGGCTTTCGCCGTGGACCTTCAGGGAGAGGTTCGAACGTGGAACAAAGCGGCTGAAAAGCTGTTCGGCTACCCGGCTTCACTGGCGATTGGAAAGTCGTGTGCGGCGCTCATTGGCGGCAGGATTGCCACCTCCACACCAGTGTGCTGCGGATCCTGCGAAATACTCGAGTGCACTCGAAAGGGCAGAGAAATCTCTAATTTCGACATGGAAGTTAGAACGCGCTCGCGACAGCCTGTCTGGGTTAATGTGTCTTTGCTGATCGCATCCCACAAAGGGACGCAACGGCGCCTCGCAGTACACTTCCTGCGCGACATCCGGGAGCGAAAAAAAGCGGAGCATCTCACAAACACAATGTTGAGGATGGCCAGGGATCTTGTAAGCGGCGTAGAGGAGTCCGGCGCCTTGCCTCCCATCTCCCCACTCACCGCGCAGGAGAGGAATATCCTCCGTCTTCTGGCGTCAGGCAAAACCACGAAAGAGGTTACAGCGGCGCTTCAGATCAGCATGCGGACCCTACGCAATCACATATATCACGTCAACCAAAAGCTGCACACGAGGAGTCGCGTCGAAGCAGTAATGCAAACCCTTAAGAGAGGATTAATCTAGTGAACTTTGACCAATTTCCAGAATCCAGCGCCTCATCCGGAATCTTCATAATCCTGATTTCCAACTCGATCAAAACAGAGGACGCTCCAGCCTGAGGTCCGCCTCGCCGGTGAACGATAGCGATGCCTCGGAGGACACTAGAAGGCTCCGAGATTGACGTGGTTGATTACTCCGTACCCTGTGGCCTTGGAGAAGATCATTTCCCGTCAAGAAAACTAACGTACCTTTTTGTCCGGTATGATGATTGCTAATCAGAGCGCTGGCGACAATAATCACCTCGCATCATTTATCTGATTAGGGAGTCCAAATGAGATCCGAAGACATCAAGAGAATGGTTGCGAGCACGTCGGACGCGGCCTTTGCTGTCGATGGCCAAGGTTTAGTTGTGGCGTGGAACGAGGCTGCGGAAGCTTTGTTTGCACTTCCGGCCAGCGAGGCAATGGGCCGGCACTGCAGGGAAATCGTGGAGGGGGCAGATGAATGCGGGCCGGTCTGTTCCGAACGATGCACCGTGCGCCAGGCGATTGAGAAGCGCCACCCGATCAGTAACTTCGATTTGCAGGTCGAGACGGCGAGCGGGAAGCAGTGGTGCAACGCCTCGGTTCTGGTTGCTGAGAACACCTCTGCGACCAATCCCTTCGCAGTTCATATCATCCGGCCGATTGACTTACGCAAACGACTGGAAATCCTGGTGCGAGATTTTGTGGTCAGCAACACGAATGTCCCGCCCGAGGAAGCGGTCGCGCTAATTTCTTCTACGCGCGCGGCTGCAAGAGAAGCAGAGTTGACGGTCCGTGAACTTGAGATTCTTCGCCTGTTGGGAAAGGGCAGCACAACATCAAGCGTTGCCAACCAACTTCATATTAGTCGCACCACGGTCAACAATCATGTCCAGCACATCCTGCGCAAGCTCGACGCGCACACCCGCCTGGAAGCAATTGGTCGCGCGGAACACGCGGGGCTGATCTAGTCTTTGTCAGTGCGGCTTGATTGGCGTTATCCCCTACAATCAGCCTGCCGCCAGAACATACGCTCGTCCAGCGACGCTCTTGTTGCCTTACTTCAAAGCCCGCCCGTCGAA
>JBGPYG010000230.1:0-6454 GCA_041493085.1 Pyrinomonadaceae bacterium
AGAGGCCTGCTCTTCGCTCCGCTAGGAGCGAAATGTTTATAGACTTCTCCCAGATTTACATCCAAACCGTATCTGCGGTTAGTGGTCGAATGTCCCTGATCACCGCAGCGTTCCGGGAGAATCTCTACAAATACATCACGGGAATTGTCAGAACTCAGGGACAGAAGCTAATCTCTATCAATGGCATGCCGGACCACGTTCATATTCTGATTGGGATTGAGACCGGCCCTAGCGTTGGCCGATTTGGTTCAAGACATAAAGGCTGACTCTACGAATTTCGTTAACAGGAATAAATGGGTTCAGGGAAAGTTCAGTTGGCAGGAGGGCTATGGAGCATTCTCTTACGGACATTCTCAACTGAACACCATCATTCGCTACATTCAGAACCAGGAAAAGCACCACAGCCGGCGTTCGTTCCAAGATGAGTACTCGAGCTTCCTGAGAAAGTTTGACATCGCGTTCGACGAGAAGTCCGTTTTTGAATTCACATTGAGTGATGTCGCGCGTATACATTTCGCTCCTAACGGAGCTCCAGCTGATTCATGGGCATGAGTCTATAAACATCTCGCTCCTAATGGAGCGAAGCAACTATACTTTCCGCACATCAGGCGGCATAGCCGCGTCGGCGGCTATGCAAGTCTTGCATGATTTCAGTATGTCTACCGCAAAGAAGAAAAGAGAACTTGATCTCAGCGCTTTCCCACAGGGAAGCATCACTGAATACTCAACGCTTGTTTGTCTCGCCTGCACTTTCGATATCTTCACCACTCAGTTGGGCCTGGCGCCGCGCAGTGCCTATTCAGAAATAAAGAAGTATTCGCCGACAGTTGCTGAACTAACAGCGCCGAAGGCCGTGCCGCCGTTCTTTGATTCCGAAGAGAAGCATCCGCATTGCCCGTATTGCCAGGCCGCCAAACGCTGGCACGCGCGGTTTGATACAACGCGTATCGAAGGCGAAAAGGCTACCGCTGCTGCGCGCCGGAAATTGATCAAGGGTCTACCGCAGAAGGACGGCCAGTTTCAGGTTATCGAGGCAAAGTCGGACAAGCGAACCAGCTTTTTCGATTGGCTCGACACGCTCGGTCATAACCTGGACATGGAAGATGACGCCTGGTTGATTGAGACGACCCGCGCCTACCTGGTGCGTTCGCAGCCAAAGACGGATTGGGCGGAGATGTTCAATGACGTGCGTGCAGTTCGTCGCTCGCAGCGGCTTACCGAGGGCTGGGAAAAAGCAGGCGCGCGACTCTTCCTCGCGCCGATCCTCTACAGCGAGGTTTTGATGGTGCAATATCTCGTAAGTCGCTCACACGCCCACGGAGGCCGGACGCTTGAAGGCCGGCTGACCTTGCAGGAGCTGATACGCCGTCTGCGTTATGGCGGTTACTTCGACGCGAAAGAAATCTTGCCGGGAGATCAGTTTGAAATCCTCGAGCAGTTAATAGAGAGACTTTCCGGCGGCTCCGGCAAGGTCAAGCTTTACTACATCGTCGACCGCAGAGATTTTCTGGAGAAGGTGAAATCAGTTTACGCGCACTACGCGGCCTGAGCATTCTGGTAACGCAAACTGGCAGTTTGCGGTGCCGTACGCTACACCGCGCAAGCTAACAGTTTGCGTTACTTCGTCTACCGGATCACATAGAAACTCGTTTGCCGTGGGCGAAACCATTTCATTCCGTCGCTGGTCAGATAAGCATCGTCCTCCATCATGATAGTCACCTTCTGACCACCCCACTCTGCCACCGGCGTGGTCGTGTTCAACTCAATTGAGGTGTACGCACCTTCGCGAAACGTAGGCTCGAAAGATGTCGTTCCAGCCACCGGGCGGCGAAAGTCCACGCTCGCGCCTAGCCCATGGCCCTGATTGCCGATGGAGTGGGAATAGATCATCGCCTCGATGCCGGCGGTTTTCATGTCAGCCATGGTCGCATCGTAAGCGTCATAGCCCCAAGCGCCCGGCTTGATGTGTGTGAACAACGAATCCTGTAAGCGGTTGGTGTTGGTTAGCGCGCGCCTCAAGCCTGCGGGCACGCTACGCTCGCCTTGGCGAAGAACGTAACCCATCTTTTGCCAATCCGTGCTCAGCCCCATGTAATTGAGTCCGCAGTCGATGTGAATAACGTCGCCACGCTGGATCACTGCCGCTTCGTCGGCAACACTCAGAAACTGCTGGGTCTTTCCGGTTTCCTGATTCCGGCGCTGAATGCGCAGGTCCGGATGAAACCAAGTGTCGAGTCCCTTGTTATTCATTTGCTGCAACCACCAGTAACGCACGTCACCGACCGTTGTCTTGCCGGGCGTGATCACTTCATTGGAAAAGGCGCGCCGCGTGATGATCTCTGTCAGGGCAACCGCGTGGCGATAGTGTTCGAGCTCATCGGGCAAGCGCGTATCCATGTACTCGACGATCAACGGCGCCGCCGTTACAAATCTGTCTACGTATTCCTTCCCCAAAGTCTCCGCGAGAAATTTATGGGCATCGTAAGTCAACCCGTTGGTGGCCCCGCGCGCGCCGCCGAAGTTTAGAGCAATCGTTTTCGGGTTTCGGTCTTCAACAATTTTCTTCAGGGTTGCCTGAATCTCTCTTCCGGGCGGATTGACAACCTCGAAAAACGATCGCAGGTGCTCGTCGAGATAACGCACCAGCGCAATGCGTTCGAGCTTGTCGCCTCCACCGTCGGTGAAAATGAAAAAGTCGCGCCGGCCTTCGTAAGGAATTGGCGGTGCGATATAAGGCACAACGGTTTCGGGATGAAACTCTTCGTTCGTTACGATCCACATTGCCACCTTGTGGCGACGCATCATGGGCAGCAGCATCGTATCGAGCCGCGTCTTGAGCCAGCCCTCGCGCACCTTGAGTTGCTCCCGCACCGACAGGAGTTTAGGGAGCGGTTCGGCGCGATCTTTCTTTTGAGCCGTGGCTGTTGGTGATACGGATAAGCTCAGGACAACTATGGCTAGCGCGCACGAAAGCAGTTTCGAGAATCGGGCAGTCATCTTTTTCAAGGTCTCCTTCGCCTGTGAAACTAAACCGCCAAGACGCCAAGAGCACAAAGAAAAGCAACCACTAATTACATGCTGAAGCCAGATGCTTAGTGCCGTTGCTTGGCGGCCTTGGCGCCCTGGCGGTTCAATGTTTTGCCTTTTAGCATTGCGTTGGCCGTCGATAGCGATGCGTCACGGGGCGACGACGTCCGATGCCAATTGCATTGCGCGAGATGATCAGCGTGGGCGGCAACTGGCGCCGCTTGAATTCATTGGCTGGCGACTCGACGCGATTCAAAATATCGTAGACCATGGTGGCATCGTTTCCCGCCGCAATGATCTCTTCGGGAGTCGCCTTCTGCTCGAAGTACATCTGCAGAATTGGATCGAGCATGTCGTAGGGCGGCAAAGACTGATCGTCAAACTGATCAGGCGCCAACTCCGCTGACGGCCGCTTCTCAATAATAGACGCGGGAATAATTTCGCTTTCCCGATTGAGATGGCGCGCGAGGGCATAAACTTCCGTCTTCAAAACGTCGCCAATCACTGCCAGTCCGCCGTTGGTGTCGCCGTAAAGAGTGCAATAGCCTAAGGCGAGCTCCGACTTGTTGCCGGTAGAAAGAAGCAACCGCCCCTCCGCATTGGAGATCGTCATCAGGATGTTTCCGCGCAAGCGCGATTGTAGATTCTCAGTCGCGTGTGAACCATTCGCAGCGGTCGGTGGGGGAAGTTGGAGCTCGCCAAGCAACACTTCAAAAGCTTTTGTTATCGGGTGCTCAATCACCTTCATTCCCAGCCGGCGCCCGAGTTCGACGGAATCATCAATGCTCGAACGCGAAGAATAGGGGGAGGGCATCATGACGGCCAACACGTTTGCCGCACCCAACGCTTCACACGCCAGCGCCGCCACCACCGCGGAATCCAGACCGCCAGACAACCCCAGCACTGCCTTTGTAAATCGGTTCTTGCGCGCGTAGTCGTGAATGCCGAGAACCAACGCGCTGCGAATGGTTGCAATATCGTCTCCGGGCAAACAACGTTCGTCAGCCACTCCGCAGTCAAGATCGACCGTGCCAAAAAATTCTTCGAAAGGCGGCGCCTGTAAGATTATTTTTCCTTCAGAGTCTGAAACGATGCTGGCGCCGTCGAAGATTATTCCGTCGTTTCCGCCGACCAGGTTGACGAAAACAATGGGGAGGTTCGCCGCCTTAGCTCGATGCGAGACCATGGCGCAACGCTCCGCCATCTTTCCTTTATTAAACGGCGATGCGTTAATCGAGATTAGTACCTCAGCCCCCAGTTCGATCAATTCGTCCGCTGGATCGTGCGCGTAAAGCCGGTCCTTCCAAAATGTCTTGTCGTTCCAAAAGTCTTCACAGACAGCCACGCCGAGTTTGCAGTTATTTACAGCGAACAGATGGCGTTCGCGCGCGGGCTCGAAGTAACGGGGGTCGTCGAAGACATCGTATTCCGGCAGCAGAGTCTTGTCGGCAAAACCAATAAGCTTCTTGTCCCGGATTATGGCAGCGGAGTTGTAGAGCCGGCGGCCTGTAGCCAGCCCGGTGGGTCTGACTGTCCCCACGATTGCCGTCATTCCTTCAGTTGCCGCGATGATCTTTTCCAGCGGTTGCAGAACGCAACGCACGACGTCGCGAT
Organism: Pyrinomonadaceae bacterium; assembly: GCA_041493085.1. GTDB lineage: Bacteria > Acidobacteriota > Blastocatellia > Pyrinomonadales > Pyrinomonadaceae > PSRF01. The sequence continues at coordinate 4,642 of JBGPYG010000230.1, forward strand.
CAAGAAACCAATCGAGCGAGGTGTAGCCCTGCACACAGACTTCAGGCACGACGACGAGGTCTGAAGCGTCCTCCCTGCCTCGTTCGATCGCTCGAATGATGCCGGCAGTATTGCCTTCGTAATCCCCGTTTGTTGTGTTTATTTGCCCGATGGTTACGCGCATCCAATTAAGCTCCGATCCTCGGCTTCGCTTTTTGCGCTACTCTTCAGAGTGAAAAGATTCGCCCGCGCGAGGCAGCTTGTTTAGTCCAGATCGTGCACGTTTCCCAGCGAAATCGCAAACGTCATGAGCAGTGAGTTTAGCTGAAGGCGCAATATTACTTTCCTGATTTGCTGATTGACTTACGAAGCAATTGGTACTACAAAGTTCTAACCGTTTTTCCAAAATCAGCAGTAAGGGCTCAAGCGTGAATTGAATTAGGCGCAGAACCGTAAACATTTCAGCAAAGAAAAGGACCACTAAGATGACACGGTTTCCTATCGCACGCCGGGAAAATCTGATCGTTGAAGAACTACCAGGCGAAGTGTTGATTTATGACTTAAACACAGACAAAGCTCACTGTCTTAATCAGACTGCGGCGCTGATCTGGAAAAACTGCGATGGGGAAAAAACTCAGGGGGACATAGCTGCGTTACTTCAGCACGAGCTCAAGACTCCAATGTCTACACAAGTAGTAATGCTCGGATTAGAAGAGCTAGCCGGTTATGGCTTGTTGCAGGAAGACGCCTCCGCGCCACCGGCGACGCGGGTATCTCGACGCCGGTTAATTCAGAACTTAGGACTGACGACGGCGATCGCCCTGCCCGTAATCATGTCCATCACAGCACCGGCAGCCGCGGGGGCCGCATCCGATCCTTGCATTGCCAACCCAAGAGGAATTGGTTGTCCTTGCATGAGTGACAACGACTGCGATTCATTTAACTGCAATGGCGGTGTGTGCGGACCAGCGCTAAGACCTTCAAGGTAGCAAGACCCCATTGGAGCCGTTCCGAATAACCCATGAAAACTGCGTCTGCGAAAGCGACGGGGGCGTTGGTCGCCGCGTTTCTGGCAGGCGCTTGGCGGCCCAAGCCACCAGCGTTTGATCTTTCCGCCGCCGACTTGGAAAAGACTGCGCCACTTATGTTATCGAGGGGCGCAGGTGCGCTTGGGTGGTGGCGGGTGCGCGAAAGTGGATTGCAGAGTTGCTCGGCTGCCGAAGAGTTACACCAGGCCTACCGCCTCTACACTCTTGATTCCCGGCTCAACCAATCCAGGATCGGAAAAGTCTTTGCTCTGCTCCGCTTGGTGGGCATAGAGCCCATTCTGATCAAAGGCTGGGCCGCTGCTCGCTATTACCCGGAACAGGGCCTCCGTCCGTATGGTGATATCGACATCTGCGTTCGCAGAGACGACTACCACAACGCTGCCTGCGCGCTCGCCAGTCTGGATCCGCTGCGATTCAGAGTTGACCTCCACTCGGGTTTTGCGAAGTTTGGATTACGCCAGGAAGAAGATCTATACGCGCGCTCAGAGCTTGTCACACTTGGGGAAACGGACGTGCGCATTCTCGGTGCCGAGGATCATCTCCGGGTAGTTTCTTATCATCTAATGCGCGAAGGCGCCTGGCGGCCTCTATGGCTTGCGGATGTAGCCGCCGCGCTTGAGTCGTGCCCACGAAATTTCGACTGGAATTACTGTTTGGGTGAAAGACGCCAAGCTCGGCCCGTGGTGACTGCAATTAGTTTGGCGCATCTTCTGCTGGGAGCGAAGATCGAGCGTATACCCGAAGCGGAACGCTTCAGCAAAAATCCTCGCTGGCTGGTCCCTACG
>JBGPYG010000340.1:0-4561 GCA_041493085.1 Pyrinomonadaceae bacterium
CGCCAGTGTCCAGGGCGGCTTTGAAGCCATTTACGATCAGACTGTGAACGACGTGCTGGGCGGAACCGGTAGGGAAACTTTCGAGGCCGTTAACTATCTGAAGAAAGTTAATCCCGCGCAGTATCAACCGCAGAATGGCGCCCAGTATCCGCGTACGCCGTTTGGCAATTCGTTGTTGCAGATCGCGCAACTGATCAAGGCGGGCGTAGGTCTCGAGATAGCTTTCACCGACGTTGGCGGTTGGGACACTCACGTCAATGAAGGAAATGCGCGAGGACAACTTGGCAATCTGTTACAACAGTTCAGCAACGGGATTGCCGCGCTCTATACCGATCTCGGTCAACGCATGGACGATGTCGTGATTTTGACAATGTCGGAGTTTGGCCGCACGGCGAGAGAAAATGGAAATCGCGGAACTGACCATGGGCACGCTAACGCGATGTTTGTCGTCGGCAACGGCGTTCATGGGGGAAAGGTTTACGGAGAATGGCCCGGGCTGAAGAGTGATCAGTTGTACGAGGGCCGAGATCTGGCACTAACTACGGACTTCCGAGATGTCTTTGCTGAGATTGCTCGAAGGCACCTGGGAACTGCAAACCTGCAAACAGTGTTTCCCGGTTATGCAACCAGTGAAGCAAAGTTCAGGGGCTTTCTTGCGTAGGACAGACATTCTTGTACGTCATGAGTTTGCCAAAATGAATCCTTAGCCGCTGCTCGGTGAGGGCAGCGGCCTTTTCTTAGAATCTTGCATATCCTCGTAAACGAATAGTCCTTCGCGTGGTTTCCTTATCCAAGTGTTGAAGCATAGAATCCTTATGTGAACGTTTTTCTTAGCTACGCTGTCCGGCCTTGGGATGCGCCTATGGCTGCGCGACTGCGTGCCGTAGCAGCTGCCTATGACATCGCCATACTATTGCCTGTTCGCAATCAGGTAGTTCAGAATGGTCTTACTACCGACACACTTACGAAGATCAAGCAGTGCGATGCCGTTATTGCCCTGGTAACCAATACAGCTCCCCAAGACTTGGTAAACGCCGTGAACCTTGAGTTGCCGGCGGCCGCGCAAGCTGGCAAGCCAATCATTGCTCTTATCGAGGAGGGTGTCCCGTTCCAATCCGGCACTCCTATTAATGTGGTTTACTTCAATCGTCTTAACCCCACGGCTCACGAATCTTCATTAATGACTGCGTTACAACAGATTCGTAGCCAGCAGCAATGGAAGAAGGACTTAACTGCCTTGGGATGGATAGCGGGCATCGCTCTTGGCTTAGTAGCCCTTAGTGAAGTACTCGGCAATGAAAAATAATGGGGCCTCCTTCGAAGCAGCGAGGCCTACCTACGGCGGTTATAGACAACACGCTGCTTTCGAGGCTTGTTGATCTAGAAGTAGCAGAACTTCTACCCTACCTCTTCAAGCGCATTCTTATTCCACCTGAAGTCAAACGCGAAGCCTATAAGGCACCGCACCGCGGAAAGCGGCGCTTGAGAAAGCTCATTACGGAAATGGGAGGCTACCTTGTTGATTGTTATGAGGTTGATGAAGTCGTCAAGAACGTCCTAAGGGCGGACTTAGATGAAGGAGAAGCCGCAGCAATCGCACAAGCTGAGCATACAGGATCAGTTGTATTGTTAGATGAAAGAAAGGGTTTCAAGCGCGCGGAGACAATGCAACTCACGGCCCTTCGAACTACCAGAATCTTGACTATGCTTAAAGAGGCGGGCGCGATTGCAGCAATCACTCCATACTTCGACAAGCTGGCGAAGACTGGATTTCATCTTCAAGACGAAGTACGTAGGCAATTACTCGCGGACGCCGAAGAAATCTGAATCCTCCCAGAATAAAAACCTTACCACCTCAACCTGCCAAATCGATTTATGAAGTAGAGCATCACGACTGCAATCAAAGACACGATCACGGCGAGCGTGAATGCTTCGTTATCGCGTCCTGCCTGGACGGCGTCGTAGATCGCCACTGAAGCAGTTTGCGTTCTGCCGGGGATATTGCCGGCAATCATGATGGTGACGCCGAAGTCGCCGAGTGCGCGCGCAAAGGCGAGAGCAGTTGCGGCGAGCACGCCGCGCGAGGCTAGCGGCAGAGTTACGCGAAAGAAGATCATGCGGCTGCCGAGACCCAGGGTTCGCGCAGCAGCTTCGAGTTCCGTGTCGACCCCTTCGAATGCAGCACGAAGACTCTTGGTCACGAGCGGCAGCGCGTGGATAGTAGCTGCGATGATGGCGGCGCCTACGGTAAAAGTCAGCCGAATACCCAGGCGATGATACAAAAAGCCGCCGAACCACGAGCGCGTGCCCAGTAAGACCAGCAGGTAGTAACCGAGGACGGTGGGCGGCAACACCAAGGGCAGGGTGATAAGCGAATCAATCAGATTACGGCCAGGGAAGCGCTTGCGCGCGAGCAGCCACGCCAGCGCCGAGCCGGCGATGAGCGCAATCAACGTCGCCGCGCTTGCCACGGCGAATGACAACTTAATTGGGAACCAATCGATCACGGGAGATGAACCACAAAGACACTAAGACACAAAGATAAGAAAAGGCTCAAAAGGCCCAATAATTAAAACCCGCTTACAGAATGATTCTCTTAATGCCATCTCTAACTAGAGGGACGTTGAAGTTGATTAATTTGCCGAGCCTCAGGCCGGTCAGCTTTAGATAAGTCAAAAGCTGAGCATCGAATACCGGATTCATCCTTTCAACAGCCTTCACTTCGACAATAACCTGCTGAGCGACGATGAGGTCAAGACGTAGACCAGCATCAATCGTCAGCCCCTCGTAGGTGATGGGAAGTTTCACTTGAGATTCTGACTGGACGCCGCGGCGCCTAAGTTCGTGCGCTAGACACAGTTCATAAACAGACTCAAGAAGACCAGGACCGAGAGCTCGATGCACCTTCAATGCAGCATCGACAATCGTTTTGGCGATGCTTTCAATTTCAGGAGCAAGCGGTTCAAACACTTTCATGTCTTTGTGTCTTTGTGCCTTCGTGGTTTAAGTCGTTAGAAGCTCAATGACGTGCATGTTAGCGCAGATTGGATGTCCAGGATAATGGCAGTCTGGTGAACGTGCCATCTTACAGTTACAATCCCACCGCTCTACTTTCATCCTAAACGAACACGCGCACGCCGGAAGGTCAACTCGATGATTGATTTCAGTATTTCCCCTGAACTCGAAGCCACGCGGAAACGCACCACCGCGTTCATGGATGAGTTTGTCTATCCAAACGAAAGCAGGATCGTTGAGGACGAAGGTATCCCGGCCGATCTGGAGCTGGAGCTCCAACAGAAGGTGAAGGCGTTGGGACTCTGGGCGCCGAATCTCCCGCGCGAATGGGGCGGAATGGGAATCGGTTACATAGGACAGGCGCTGGTCAATGAGATCGTCGGCAGATCAGTTTTCGCGCCGCGCCTCTTTGGCAACGCCGCGCCGGATGCGGGCAACGCCGAGTTGTTGCTGATCGCTGCTACGCCGGAACAGAAAGAGAAATATCTTCGTCCACTTGCCGCCGGTGAAGTGCGTTCATGTTTTGCGATGACGGAACCGGGAGTTGCCGGCTCCGATCCCACCCTGCTGCGCACGACCGCCGTGCGAGACGGCGACGCCTGGGTTATCAACGGTCACAAGTGGTTTACCACCGGCGCCATCGGTTCGGCCTTCGCAATCGTCATGGCCGTCACTGATCCAACAGCGGACTCGCATCACCGCGCCAGCATGATCCTCGTCCCCACAGCCACGCCCGGTTTCAACATCGTGCGCGACGTGCCGGTGATGGGTTCCGGCGGCGTTGGTGGTCATTGCGAGGTTCGCTTCGAAAACTGTCGTGTGCCGGTGGAAAACCTGCTCGGAGAGTTGGGACAAGGCTTTAAGTTGGCGCAGGCGCGACTCGGGCCGGGCAGGATCCAACACTGCATGCGCTGGATTGGCGCCGCGCAGCGCAGTTTCGAAATGATGTGCGCATACGCGCTCAAGCGGCAGTCCTTTGGCGAGCCGCTCGCAAAAAAGCAGACGGTGCAAAACTGGATTGCCGACTCAGCCGCCGAGATCAATGCCGCTCGCCTGATGACTTTGAACGCGGCGTGGAAGTTGGATCGCGGCGACGATGCGCGCATTGAGATTTCGCTGATCAAGTTTTTCGGCGCGCGCGTGCTCCATGATGTGATTGACAGGGCGATTCAAGTCCATGGCGCGCTCGGTTATTCAAAAGACACGCCGCTGGAGATGTTCTACCGCGATGCGCGCGCGGCGAGAATTTACGATGGACCCGATGAAGTTCACCGGCAGGTAGTGGCGCAACGTATACTCAAAACTTTTGAGCGCAAGGATTCTGGGACCGGTTGAAAGGCTGAGCGCTTCGCGGTAGATCAACGTTTTCACTGGGACCGCGGGCGTCTCGCCCGCACGAGCGCGGCAGCGCGAGCAGACGTTTCCAGTTCATCTATCCTGGTGATGGAGCTCAGCGGGAGCTGCGCTCCCGCCAAGCGGGCGAGACGCCCGCGGTCCCAGTGAAAAGGTTCACCTTAGACAGCGCAACCGAACTAGCCGTTCATGA
>JBGPYG010000425.1:0-2770 GCA_041493085.1 Pyrinomonadaceae bacterium
AAAGGCCGTCAAGTATCTCGATATGCCTTTGCAACACGCTGCTCAGAATGTTTTGAGGTTGATGAAGCGCGGCGGCAATCGCGCCTTGCTCGAAAGATTGATCAAGCGAGTACGCGACCGCGTGCCGGGAATTGTCGTGCGAACGACTTTCATCACCGGCTTTCCCGGCGAGACCGCAGAAGACTTTGAAGAGTTGCTCGCGTTCGTGAAGAACGTAGAATTCGAGCGCGTGGGCGTGTTTACCTATTCCGATGAAGAGGGAACACCGGCGTACGATCTGCCGAACAAAGTCGATCCAAAGATTGCAAAGCAGCGCCGCGCGCGCTTGATGAAAGAGCAGTCCCGCATTTCGCGCAGGCGAAACAAAGCGAAGATTGGCGAGCGGGTTCGAGTGATCTTCGAAGGCGAATCGAACGAGAGCGAGCTCCTGTGGCAGGGCAGAATGGAAACGCAAGCGCCCGACATCGACGGTTGCGTGCTCATCAACGATGCACCTGAAGGCTTTGCTCCATCACCAGGCGATTTTGTTAACGTGGAGATTACCGAAGCACAGGAATACGATCTGGTTGGCAGGATTGTGATTTAGCCCAGATTAGTTTTCTTGAATGGCACATTCTTCTTACGGCTGTGCCGCCTGATGTGCGGTAAGGCTGTGCCTTACCGAGAGTCTCAGTTAAGTCGTTTTCGCCGAGGCTAGGCCTCGGCGAAAGAATGGAGAATCGCGCCACGGAAAGGCCAAGCCTTTCCGCACATCAGGCGGCATAGCCGGTAAACAATCCCGGTCTCCGGCTTGGACTCTTAACCGCTTGTTTCACTGCCGATGGTTATTAAAGAATCCAGCGATGAATTGAATCCGACGGTTATCGCGGCCGATCCTGTGTTGGCTACATCGCGGTCGGCGCGGTCGGCGAAAGATTACCTCGCCCTGGCAATCGCCACTTGCGGAGTTGGTTACCTCCCACTTGCGCCGGGTACGTGGGGATCGCTGGTTGGTGTTGGTTTCTATTTTCTCCTCCGGTTGATGGTCTATGGTCGGGTCAGATCAGACATCAGCATGGTTTGGTATTATTGGGCCTTCATAGTTGCCGAACTTACCTCGATTGTAGTTATCACATTGGTGGGAACCTGGGCAGCGTCGTGCACTGAAAGAATCTCGCAAACCAAGGACCCTGGGAAAGTCGTTGTTGATGAAGTAGCTGGCCAGCTGATCGCATTGCTGGCTGTGCCGCTGACTGCGCAGGGTCCCTGGCCTCTCTGGTTGATTCCGGCGTTCCTGCTCTTCCGATTCTTCGACATAGTTAAGCCATATCCGGCTCGTAGACTGGAGTCTCTCCACGGCGGTGTGGGAATAATGGCAGACGATTTGGTGGCTGGAGCGTATGCGGCGATCATTGTGGCAATAGTCGTGACCCTTCGGTGGTTTAGTTAGGAGGATGGTGAATGGAGCACTTGCAGAACGGGGAAGTCAACGCGGATAGAGATGAGCGCAAAGAGCGATTGGATGAGCGGAAGTCCGACGCCACCAGCGATGAAACGGTGAGCGACCTTGAAGAAACTGAAAGTGAATCAGAGTCAGCGAATCCCAGGCGCGATCCGCAACCGTCACCCAATGGCTTTCTTGATAATGGTTTAGTTGATGAGTCCAATGAGATAAAAGATACGGGCCCGATCTAAAAAACAAGGATGAAGGATGAAGGCGGAAGGATGAACAAGAATGCGAAAACTTGAAACCTCTCCGCGCTAGACCGCGTTTCATCCTTCATCCTTCATCCTTTTCCGAGGCTCGCCGCTGCCAATCCAGCCGCGCTTCCAAAACAGTCCCAGCATTCCCACCGCGACGAAGATCATAATTCCCCAAACGGCGTAATAGCCGTAACGGGAATGTATCTCGGGCATGTTCTCGAAGTTCATGCCGTAAACACCCGCAATAAAAGTTAACGGCAACATGATCGCCGAAAAGATTGTCAGCACCTTCATGATCTCATTAAGCCGATTCGACACGACTGACAGATACGCCTCCAGTGAGCCGCTGATCAAATCACGATAGCTCTCCGCCAGATCGGTTACGCGCACGAGGTGGTCATAGATGTCGCGGAAGAAGGGCAGCACCGGGCCCGAGATGAGTTGAAACTGGCCATGGCTCATGCGATACAAAACCTCGAGCTGCTTTGAGGAGATGCGGCGTAATCTCAGGACACTTCGCTTCAGTCCCAGAATCTCTTCGAGAATCTCGTCGTTGGGCCGATGCAAGCTGAAAATATTATCTTCCAGATCATTTATCCGTTCGTCGAAATCGTCCATCACGGGCAGGTAGTCGTCGACGATGCTGTCGATTATTGCGTGCAGCAAAAACATAGCGCCGCGCTGGCAGGTGACCGGACTCGAACGCACCGTCTGCTTCACCTTATCGATACTGGCAAACTGGTCGTGATGATAAGTGACGACATAGTTACGCCCGAGAAAGCCATCCAGCTCGACGGTATTGAAACGGTCAGGGCTGGAGTCGGTCCGCACCGCGTGCACGATGAAATAAATATAATCGGGAAACTCTTCGACCTTTGGATGGTGACGGTTAGCCCGGCAGTCCTCTACCGTGAGCGGGTGAAAATGGAAAAGGTCCAGAAGCACCTGGTCATCTGCGAGCGTCGGTGCTTCCATGTCAACCCAAATAACAGCTTTGTCGTCCTGCAACAACTCGGGAAGATGCGCGACAGTGAAGCCTTCTTTTACTTCGTTTGAACCTTCTCGATAAACGAAAATCTCCATGTCT
>JBGPYG010000351.1:0-4477 GCA_041493085.1 Pyrinomonadaceae bacterium
ATGGCAAATCAGGGCTATGCAGCTTTCTTGCTTGGAGAGAAAGATGTGGCACGGGCACTACTGAGTAAATCAATCGAACTAGGTGGAGAGGAAATTCGCGAAGTAGAACTGAAAGATGCTGAAGTCCACCCATTGGCTGAAGATGAAGAATTTCGCGCGTTGCTGAGGTCATTCCCTGTCGGCGAACCCAGACCGAGCTAGAAGTTCTACGGATTTTCAACCTTAGTCCTTGAGAACCTTTTCCATGTACGCTTCGAAGCCCTGAAGCTTCTGCGCCACCTTCGCGCTTTCGTCCTGAGCGTATGCAGGACTACTCAAACTGATCGCGACTGCCAGGACTATGCCTATGCTTGTCGGCATCAAGCTCAGACTGGGGTGTTGTTTACTCGAGCGCATTGTGATCTCCTCCATTAACTATCTCGCCCACAAGATAAAGGACGTTGATTTTAGTTTCGACGAGAGTACCCTAATTTGAATTCTCTACGCCCGCTCGGCGTGCTCTGCGCCTCGGCGGTTAGTGGTTCCAAACTAGAGATTAAGAAGCTTACTCGACGCTGATTCAGCCAGTCGGAGGAGCAAGGAGCAGATACAGTCCCATTCCAGCTAACAGCGCGCCAATGTACACAGCGATGAAAGCCAGGATCAGAAGCAGGCCTTTCGCACCCCTCGTCTTCAACAAATAATAGGGCATGATGAACGGCCACGCGATGTAGAGGAATAGTCCCATGTCGTAGACCCATGCGATACGGCGCTTCCGGCTGTCCGTTAACAACCACCAACCCATGATCCAGAGAAGCCCCACGGAGTTTATCAGAGTGAAAGTAGGTGGCGACTCGGTCTCGCTCGCGAAATAAATTCCCTGGGCAAACTGTGTGAGTGTTACATAAGTGTAGAGCAGCGCCGTTGGAGATACGAGACGTGGAAGGAAGTTGCTCATTGGCTAACCGGTTTTCCGCACTCCAAATCAAAGTATGCGCGCATTATACGCTGTGCACCTCAGCCAAACCTCCGAATCGCCGGAGTTCGCCCAGCATGTCGGGCCTCACATCTGGCTAAGCACGTCGATGATGTGGGGAACGTCGTTGCTTTCGCGTAGGCGAATGCCGCGGAGGCCCAGATTGATAAGCCATCCTTTTGGACTGCCGATCAGCGAGCCTAGCATCGTGACTCCATCGTCCAGGCTGCTCAGCTTAGCCCCGAGTTTTTCAGGCGGCGTGGAGTTCACCATGGTGGCTACGAGCCAGGCACTCGCGCGCGCTTTGTTGAGGCTGAAGTTGATGATTGTATCCTCAGCCGTGGGAGCAAGCTGGTCGAGAAACTTGATCCAGGGAGACAGCTTTTCAACATCCGTACGCACCTTGAGAATCATGCCGCCGAGAATGTCGTTGATTCGATCGAAGTCGTGACGCAACGCGGGCAATTCAGGGCCAGGCGCAATCTCAGCGGCTGCGATGCCCAGATCGAAATTGATGTGCGCGTTCGTGCCAATCAGCAGATGCTGAATTATGAGCGGCCAATAATTCGAGGCGGTTTGAAACGCAATACGCCAACAGTTGCTGAGTGGTTCATTTTGTCGGAAGCTTTCCAGTGCCGCCAGATAACGGTTGGCGAAGGCAACATCCAGCCGCTCCATCCGCGGCGCATCTTCGAAAACCCCTGCCGCGATACCTTTTTTGATCTTGATAGTCACGTTGCGATAGACCGTGGCAAAGAAGCCGAGACGGCTGCCTTCACGGCGGCAAGTGAAAATGATTTGATCGAGCTGCTGAAGTACTTCGTCGATGGTCTGTGGTGGCGGCTGTGATGGCATAAACGGTAAATGGTAAATCGTAAATCGTGAATAGTAGGAGCGCACACATAGTGGGTCAGTTTGAGCTAGCGAAATCGATTGCCTTACAGAACCGAGCGCGGTAGCGCCGGATGCTGGAGTCAACTTCCGTATTAAGCAGACTGCATCACCACTCACGGTCGTTCAGCGGACGCTAGCTTAAATTGGATTGACCTCTTTGTGGCCTTTCATCTTGTCTACCGTTTTCACCTGAGTTGACTCTAGCATCCGGCGCTACCGCGCTCGGTTCTGTAAGCCCTTAAGCTTCGCTAAACCAAACTGACCCACCACCAGCGTCCGTGAGACTTTTTGAAATTCTTCCGGTTACGATCTATCGCGTGTTCTTACCATTTACGATTTACGATTCACTTCGCCTTAAAGCGGCAGCCGAAGTGAAAACACCGCACCGCCGTCCTTCGCGTTGGCAGCGCTCAGCGTTCCACCATGCTGAGTGATGACGCGATGGGCCAGCGCGAGGCCTACTCCGTGTCCCGCCGCTTTGGTGGTGAAGAAGGGAATGAAGATGCGCTGAAGATCCGGAGTCGGAATCCCTTCACCGGTATCTTTGACTTCAACTACCGCCCAGTCCTTCCCAGCCTTATCACGCTCGGTTGAACTCAGAACTTCAACGCGCCGACGAGTGTGGCCTTCGGGGATAGCTTCCGCGGCGTTGCGAATAAGATTGAGCAGCGCCTGCCGCAGCATGCGCTCGTCGGCGCGAATAACGAGAGTATGTACAGTTGACGGTGAGGTGTCGGAAGATGCGGGCGAGACGCCCGCGGTCCCAGGGGCGCTCGTGGTCCCAGTGAGCAGTAGCTCGACTTCTTCCTGCTTGAAGATCGGCGCGAGCTCGGTTGCGCAGTCCATAATGAGCTGATTGAGGTTTACTTCGTCGAGTTGCAACGGTTGTGGACGAGCGAAGTTTAGAAACGAAGTGACCATATCAGAAAGGTTACGCACCTCGTTGAGCAGTGACGATGCGGTGCCGCGCGCTCTTTCATCAAGCTCCAGACTTTGCAGGAGCTGCACATAACCATGCAGCGTGGCGATCGCGTTTTTGAATTCGTGAGCCAGGCCGGCCGACATTTCGCCGAGACTTTCCAAATTCTTTTTCAGAGCCACTTGCTCGCGCAGTTGCGTGACCTCAGTGATGTCGGTCAAAAGACAGAGGGCGCCGCGTGCACCGAGATCAGACGAGAGATCGATGGGCGCGACGGTGGCGCCTAGCCGGCATGGCGTCTGTTCCGGAGTGACCGTCTCGATTTCTTCGCGGCGATAAAGCTTTCCGGTTTGTAGACACTGCTCCACCATTGCCGCTAGTTGCGGCATCTTGCGCAGAATCGTTGCCACCGGTTGACCAAGCGCGCTGCCGTCAACCTCGAGGAGCACGCGACCGGGGCCGTTGATGACCATTGAATGCCCCATACCGTCGAAGGCGATGAGAGCCGAGGGGACGCTGGCTACTATTCGTTCACTAAATCTCTCGGCAGAGTCCGCGCGCCTGCTTGCCTGACTGCTCAACTGCTCAAGAGTTTTTCGTTGCTCCTGAAGCTGAGCGACGACTGATTGAAACGTTTCGAGGACAAACTCCGCCTCGTCTTTTGACTTGTGAGGTTGACCTTGACTGGACGCTTTCTCCGCCTCGCCCACAAGTTGCCGATAAGGACGCAGCACCCAGCGCAGGAAGAAAAGAATGCAGACGAGAGTGCCGAGCAAGATGGCCACGAAGGCGGTTAGCAGAAGCGGACCACGAGTGGCGGGCGTAGTCGGCGTGAGCGCATAAAGCAGCACTGCAATTAACGTCGCTAACAGAAAGAATCCTGTCAGCAGCGTCAGTCCAAATTGGTAGCGGTTTCTCGTCATCTGAACCAACTGGTCTTTGGACTTGGGACTTTGGTCTTTGTACTTGCTCCTTTAAACTTTGAGCTTTGTTGGTTTTTCGAGGGATCGGTACTCAAAGAGCAAAGTACAAAGTTCTGAGTACAAAACACCAAAGACCGAAATCCCAAGACCCAAGACCAAAATCCAAAGCAATCATCTAAACTGTCCTGCGTACCACTCGACGATGTGTGAGCCTACCAGCAACGCCGCAATCGCGCCGATCCCCAGGAAGACGCCAAAAGGCAGGAGCATCTGCATATTTCGTTTACCCTGCCGCAGCATCAGGGCGATACCAATCAGCGATCCGGACAACACACCAAAGAAGATGTTCAAGATCGTGAGTCGCCAGCCAAGATAGGCTCCAACCATAAACATCATCTTCACATCGCCCAGCCCCATCGCTTCGACGCCGCGTAGTTTTTCCCAGGCCCAACCCATCAACCACAAAGAGCCGCCACCAACTAAAGCTCCAATAAGTGCGCCCACGAGCGAGGCGGCCCAGAGTGGCATTCCCGCTAGCACGCCATTTAGCAGCATGTCTAAATCATCGAAGTAGGGCCGGCCCATGAGGTAGGGAAGTGCCACGCGCGCTATTAGCGAAAAGGCGATCCCCGGATAAGTAATCGCGTTTGGCAGAATCATGTGCTCGGCGTCAATAAAGATTAAGGCTGTGATCGCAGTAACAAATACTAGGTCGAATGGCAGCGCGAATGTTAGCCCGTCACGGCAGACTACAGCGACCCAAAGAAAAGCAGTCAGCGCTTCAAC
>JBGPYG010000418.1:0-2973 GCA_041493085.1 Pyrinomonadaceae bacterium
GGTTCTGCGTAATGGAATTTGCGATGGTTTGGAGCAACATCGTCTTACCGGTGCGTGGCGGAGCTACGATCAATCCACGCTGGCCCTTTCCCAGAGGCGTCACCAGATCGATGACCCTGGCGGACAGGTTCTCCTGCGTGACCTCCATCTTCAGCATCTCGTCCGGATAGAGCGGCGTGAGATTGTCAAAGAAAACCTTCTCGCGTGCCTGATCGGGAGACTCGAAGTTTATTGCTTCGACCTTGATTAAGGCGAAATAGCGCTCACCTTCTTTGGGTGGACGAATCTGACCGCTGACCGTGTCGCCGGTGCGCAGGTCAAACTTCCTTATCTGCGATGGCGAAACATAAATATCGTCAGGCCCGGGAAGATAGTTGTATTCCGGTGCCCGCAGGAAACCGAAACCGTCCGGCAGCGTTTCCAGCACACCCTCAGAGAATATCAGTCCGCTCTTCTCGGTTTGGGCCGCCAGCACTTTGAAGATCAACTCCTGCTTGCGCATTCCAGTTGCGCCCGGCACATCCATGCCTTTGGCGATACCGGTCAGCTTTGAGATGGACATCTCCTTGAGGTCGGCAAGGTTTAGAAAACCTTCCGCTCCGAAGTCTCGGCCGTCCCTCTCTTTTTCCGGAGCTTCGGCGGTCGCTATCGTGCCGCCGTTCTCTTCGTTGCCGTCGTCATTGTTCGCACTCGAAGCACCTGAGGCGCGTGAACGTGTTCTTTGTGGCATATCAATTTATTCCTATCAATTCGTTGCTAAAAGTATTCATAACCGGCCGGCGATTACTAGCGGCCGAGTTGGTTTTGGTTCTTGGAGGTTGAGAAACTGGGAAAAGGTCGCGACGCTAACAAACGAACAAAAGCTGGGCCGCCAAGCCCGGGTGTCACTCGCAAGGCTCCAACACGATTCTCTTCAAAAATGTTATGCAATTTACCTCGGTGTCGAGGGGGGTCACAAGCACTGCTTGGATGCGATGTATCCCGCCATTCGTGGTCTAGAATCAAGTCAGATTAACAAAAGGGGCTTTGAGAATTTGTGATTCGACGCTCGATTTTTGACTTCGGGTCAGTTTCTTCTCCGAACGGTCTAAACAAAGGCCGGGTGTTTGAAATCAGCTAATGCGCTCTCTATTGCCCGCCAAACTTCACTACCCCCGCGTCCATTCTTAGCGGAAAAAGCAACCACGCGATCCATGCTGAACACGCGTTTGACGCGTCCTAAACTCTCTTTCAACTCATTGTTAGATAGCTTATCGGATTTCGTGGCAACAATTAATCGCGGCTTGGCACTGTGCTCAAGCCACTCGTGAAGCTGCAAATCCAATTTTGTGGGCTCGTGGCGCGAATCTACGATGTGAATTGATAGCACAAGCTGCTCCCGATTTGCAAGGTAGCTGGTGACCATCTCACCCCAAGTGGATTTTATGGCTTTCGGTACGCGAGCATAACCGAAGCCGGGAAGATCGACAAACCGAAATCGCTCGTTAATCAAAAAAAAATTTAGCGACTGCGTCCTGCCTGGAGTTGAAGAAGTGCGCGCCAGACCGCGGACTGAGAGCAGGGAATTGATCAAGCTCGACTTCCCCACATTCGAGCGTCCCATAAACGCAATTTCGGGCAGCGCCCCGCTGGGCCAATCAGAGACCTGGAAACTGCTTTTCAGAAATTCGGTGCTCGTAATTTTCATTCTTCAACGAACGTACATGACGAGCGCGCACGCGCGCAGCCCGAGTGGGAGACCCGCAACTCCCGGCTGCCCCTTTGCGGCGGCTCAATTCTCACACGAGCCGCCGTTTCGGAGTTACGCCTGTCCGATCGCCTAAGCTGACTGGGCCTTCGCCGCCCGCTCCTCGCGCATCTCCGCGAATTTCTTCATGCGCTCTCTCATGGCAGTAAGTTTTGCTTCGCTATCCGGAATACGCTTCACCAGCGTCTCGAGATTACGCAAGAATTCGGGGTTGCCGAACAGAGTGCGGACCTCCTCGATGACGGGCTGTATTTTCGAGTAGACGAAAATGTGCTCGCCGTTTGTCTCATTGAACAACTGCTCGTCGATGGCGCCGTTGTTGACCATTGCCGCAGCCATGTCCCAGTAGGAAATGACCATGCGATAGTGGCCGCTGTGTTCGCTCAGAAGCACGTCGATAACGTCCTGCACGCTGGTGGGATTGAAGCTGAACATCCAGTTGCGCGCCTCGCGCATCACGGTCTCACGTCTGAGGTCGTAGAGCTTCAGAATCAAATCAGCATCTTGTTGTTTACTCATTGGGATCTCCTCTAAGGGTAATCGGGAATGGGTTTGGGATTGAAAAACGAAGTCTAGAGTTCAGCCTTCGTTGCGGCGAAACCACCACCGCAAGCTAGAGCCTGAACTCCTTACCGCTGGAACCGGAGCTTAGAAGCTGAGCTTATTAACTTGTCTGAATGCCTTGCGAAGGTTGCTCGGTTGTCCACAGCGGCGGCGTCTTCGCCTCGTCGGTGGCCGCGGCATCAGCCGGCAGAACTTCCTCAAGCGCAAGCGCCAACACTTCATCAATCGTTTCTACCAGATTGATGCAGAGCGCATTGCGCACTTCCTCAGGAACCTCCGGCAGATCCTTCTCGTTGTCCTTAGGCATAATGATCGTGTCGATGCCGAAACGATGCGCAGCCAGCAGCTTTTCTTTTACACCGCCAATCGGCAACACGCGGCCGCGCAAAGTTATCTCGCCAGTCATTGCCACATTTTTGCGAATCGGAGCGCGAGTGAGCGCCGAAGCCATGGCTGTTGCCATAGTGATCCCTGCCGAGGGGCCATCCTTTGGAATCGCGCCTTCGGGAATGTGAATGTGAAGATCGCGCTTGCGGATGATGTCGACGCTCATACCCAGACGCTCGGCACGCGCTTTTATGCACGTCAACGCCGCCTGCGCTGATTCCTGCATCACGTCACCAAGTTTGCCGGTTAGCATAACGCCGCCCCGCCCCTTGGTA
>JBGPYG010000021.1:0-20120 GCA_041493085.1 Pyrinomonadaceae bacterium
AGCATCAGGTTCACCAGTTGCACCTGCCCGGCATACTTGCGGTAAGCCATCCATTGCAGTCGTCTGAAACCGTCCGGCTTTTCAGGATTCGCTTCGCGAAACTGCACACCCTTGAGGCCGTCGATCTCGAGCCACTTCACTTCGTCAACTTCACCATTCTTCATGCGGGTCTTGGCGCCGTCATAAAACGCCTTAATGCTGATATCGGTGGGAAAGCTTTCGTCCATTGGCGAGATGCTTACAATCAAGTTAGCAGCTTCCGACCCACCGGGTGAACGCCAAACAAGTTCCTTCGATTCATTGGTGACTTCCTTCCACTGTGGCGGAACTGTCCACGACATTCCCTGCGCATCCCATTTGACAGTCTGGCCGCCGGCCAGCGCCTCCATCTGGGCGGCAGTCGGCGTTGCGTGCTCCGCTTCGCCGTCACTATCACTTGAACTAGATGCAGACTTGCCCGGCCCGTTCGAGTTGTTTGAGCTTTTAAGCTTATTCGTTAAGTTGCAAAGCGAGAGCGCAAATCCGAGGACAATTAGGACAGGAATCTGTTTCATAGGTCACACTCACAAGAAGGGAACTGGAAGAGCAGTGCGCTTCTATTCCAAAACCGGGTGCCAAGTCAATGCTTGGCAGTATTGGGAGCGCGGGCGCCCCCGCCCGCCGTGCGCCGCGAGACAGGTGCCTTCGGATAATTTATCTTCTTCGTTTACGCGTGCGAGCGTTGCGGGCGAGGGCGCCCGCGATCCCATAAGAAGTTGTCGCAAACCTCAAACTGCTTCAACACGAAACAGCGGTTTGCGTTACAAACCTCGGCGGCGCGTGGTATCCTACAGCCTCCCCTCCAAAAACCCCCCTTTCAGCAACCGAGCGCTTGACGCTCAAAGTCTTCGGAGATCTTATGAACAATACTGTCATAAAAAGACCACGACTAATTTTTCTTTTGGCGATTAGCTTGCTGGCCTTCGCCGTCAGCGCTTGCCAGCGGACCGATACGAATGCAAATACGAACGCGAACCTTACGGCTAATGCTAATACCTCGCCAGCGAACGTGAATGCGAATCTTTCACCAGAGCCTGCACCGGTGATTGCTGCGCGCGAGCCGGAAAAATATCGCGCCGTCCTGGTGTTCAGCGCTGAGACTGAAGGCGGACAAAAAACCGTCGGCATTCCTTCGTTGTCTGCTGAAGTGGCACGCAATGGCGCCGATCGCCGCGTCTCGTTCAAGCTGCCTGATGGTTCCGATTTGATCTACCTGGAGCAGGGCGACAAACATATTGTGATCGCGCCCGGCCGCAAGCAATATGCTGAATTGACTCCAGAAGCGACCGGCTTTCAGTTGCAAAAATTAATGACACCTGGCCAGCTTGTTTCTTATTTGGAGAAACTGAAAGGCGTCGAGCGAGTTGGAGACGACACGATGAACAACCGCGCCGCGGATAAGTATCGTTACGCCACCACGACGAATACATCGACCTCCGCGGGCGAAGTGAAGAGTGAAGCTTTCGTCTACGTTGACAAGGAAACGGGGCTGCCACTCAGGGCCGAATTGTTCACAGAAGCTAGCGGCAGCGTGCAGGGAGTCAAAGGGGTGAAGATTGTCGCGGAGATGCGGGACATCAGTACCAGCGTCGATGACTCGTTGTTTCAGGTTCCGGCTGGACTGAATAAAGTTCCACCCGAGCAAGTGCGTTCGCAGATTGACGCGTTCACCAGTACAGTTGCGGCTCTACTCAAAGTGCTCATGAGCAATATGAATACGCCAACTATGAGCGCGTCTCCTGTATCAGCTTTGTCTCCATCCCTGATGGCGTCGCCTGCCGTATCGCCGGCGCACAAATCCACTTACTGAGAAAATCGATGAAATACGTACTGCTCCTCGTCCTGGGACTCGCTGTCGGCGCCGCTGCGGCAGTCTTCTTTCTCGGTGTGCCGAGCGCGAAGGCGATTCCCGGCACGCGGGTCGAAGCTCCGCCTGCGGGCGGCGATCCGCCGGCCACGGTGGTGATTTCCATCAGCGACAGTTTTTTTGACGAGCTGCTGGGAACTGTTTTTCGCGATCTCGGTCCGCCAACATTCAATCTATCGGGCATAGCCGCCTCCTCAGGTCCTGCCAATATTAGGCAGGCATTGTTTCAGGGCGGCTGCAGTAACAGTGTGACGCTGACGGCGGACGGCAATAATGTCAAAACACAAGTGCATTTTGCCGCCGGCAAGATCTCCGCGCCACTTGTCTTTAGCGGCACATACAACCTGCTGGGAAACTGCACGCAGTTTAAGGGCTGGGCACAAACGACAATCCAGCTTTCGTTTGATCAGCCCAGCCAAACGCTCTATGGCCGCGTGAATGTCGAAGGGGTCAACCTCGAGAATGTAAATCCGTTTGCCAATAACTTCGTAACGGTCTTTGTTCGCACAGCAATCGACAGCCGGGTGAATCCAATCCAGTTTTTGCGCCCGCAGCAATTGCAGTTGCTGGTGCCGATGCAGGCAAGCAACGGTTCAGTGAAGGCGCAAGTGAAGGACGTGCGCGCAGAAGTGGCGGACGGATCTCTGCGTCTGCATATCACCTACGACTTCAGCGGTGCGAAAGGGCAGGCACCGCAAGGGTAGCGTATGAAGTTCAGAGTCCAAACTTTAGTTTGTTGTTTTTGGCAAGATTCAGTTCGGAATAACCAACGTTATCAGAACCGGGAGCAGACCGAGGCCCCCGGCGCGGCAGCCGCGCCGGGGTGGTAGTAGCGACCGGCCCCATGCTCAACGAGGAATAACCATAGTTTTCTGAATCGGTAGTGTCAGCGACCACGTGCCTGGAAGGCGAAGGGCTCTCGTAAGTGAGACTATTTGAATGGAGTATTTGGCCGGTCGCTACCGCTCCCGGTTCTGATAAAGCGGCAAGCTAACGCTAGATGGACTCTAAACTGCCGGCAACTACCGCAGCGCCGCTTTCCGCCAACGCGCGCTGCCGTTCGAAGTGATCCACGATCTCCTGCGCAGTCTTCTTTCCTACAAACGGCGTCAACTCGGAAACAGCCGCGGCAGCGACGCGCTGGATCGAACCGAAGTGTCGCAAAAGCCGTCCCTTGCGCTTTTCGCCTACGCCGGGAATCGCCGATAGTTCAGAAGTAAAGTCGCGCAACTCGCGCCGCTTGCGATGGTAAGTTAACGCGAAGCGATGCGTTTCGTCGCGAATCATTTGTAGCAGACGAAGAATCAGCGAATGCGAATCGAGATAGATGGGCTCGTGCTCGCGCCCTTTCACCAGCAGATAGGAAACCTGATTGTGCTTCAGTGGAGGTTTCACCACGCCCACCATCGGCACTGCTTCGAGATCCAATTCGCGCATCGCGTCTGCCGCGGCATTGAGCTGTCCCTTGCCGCCGTCAATCATGATTAGATCAGGCAAAGGCTTTCCCTCATCCAGCAGGCGGCGATAACGACGAAGCACGGCTTCCCGCATTGACGCCACGTCATTAGCACCCTCCACCGTCTTGATGCGAAACTTCCGATACTCCGCGCGGTTCATCTTTCCGTTGTCACACACCACCATGCCGGCGACATTTTCCGCACCCTGAATATGCTAAATATCAAACGACTCGATGCGCGCCGGAAAGCGCGGCAGCTCGAGCGTCTCCTGCAACTCTTCAAGCACGCGTTTCATGTCAGGCTTAAGAACACGAAAGCGTTGTTCAAACGCGAGCTTCGCATTCTTTTCGCCCAGGTCGATCAGGTCGCGCTTCTCGCCGCGCTGGCTATATTGAATTTTAACGCGCCGCCCTTTGCGTGCGGTCAGGGCCTTCTCCAGCAGTTCGCGATCTGCGAAGTCTACCGGCACGTGGATCTCTTTCGGCACGTAATCTGTCGCGTAGTACTGCGCCAGAACTTCGCCAAGAAACGATGCCGGATCGAAATCGTCCTCGGGCAGGTCTTCCCAAAAGAATTCGCGCCGGCCAACGATGTGGCCTTCGCGCATCGTGAAGAGTTGCAAAGCAAGCCGCGGCCCTTCGCGATAGTAAGCGAAGATATCAACGTCGCGATCGGGCGAGGTGGCCATTTTCTGTTGTTCTGAAAGTTTGACGACAGTCTTGCGCAGATCGCGATATTTCGCGGCCATCTCGTAACGCATCTCTCCA
Source organism: Pyrinomonadaceae bacterium (assembly GCA_041493085.1). GTDB lineage: Bacteria > Acidobacteriota > Blastocatellia > Pyrinomonadales > Pyrinomonadaceae > PSRF01. The sequence continues at coordinate 4,131 of JBGPYG010000021.1, forward strand.
GAGGCCTGATCCATACGGTCCTCGAGTGTGTCGGCGAGTTCCGTGTTCCTGCCCTCCAACAGCAAACGCACATCGCGCACCGCTTCCTGGTATTGATCCGGCGTGCACAGACCCTTGACGCATGGGCCAAGGCAGCGTTTGATGTGATACTCAAGACACGGACGCGGCGCCTTACCGTTAATTTCGATGTCGCAGGTGCGAAGTTGAAAAGTTCTGTTAATGACGTCTATCGTTTTGCGCGCCAAGCTGGCGGGCAGAAACGGCCCGAAGTAAAGTGCGCCATCCTTTTGAATGCGACGCGTGATCACCGCTTTCGGAAACGGCTCGTTGATCGTCAGCTTGAGATGCGGGTACGACTTGTCATCTTTTAGATTGACGTTGTAACGCGGCTTGTGTTTTTTGGTGAGCGTTGCTTCGAGGATTAAAGCTTCGACTTCGTTGTCGGTAACGATCACCTCGACGTCGCAGATCTGTTTGACGAGCGCGTCGGTCTTGCGATCGAAAGGCCGCGCCTCTCGGAAGTATGATTGCACACGGCTGCGCAGTCGCTTCGCCTTGCCGATATAGATGATTTTGCCGGCGCTGTCCTTGTAGAGGTAAACGCCGGCTGAAACTGGAATTTCCTTGAGTTTTTCGGCTAGTGTCACTGGTAAATGCTATCGCGAACTAAACTGTAGGGCTACATTCTAACGCACCGATGCAGGTGAAGACCACGAGGCTGCACATCCGTCTAAACTCAACTCAGAGAAGCTCAGGGTCGGGAATACTGGGACCGCGGGCGTCTCGCCCGCAATGAGCGCGGAGCGCGAAATGTTTGATTACTCAACCTTGACTGGCGACGAAACAAATGCGGGCGGGACGCACGCGGTCCCAGTATTAACTTGAAGCCCGCCTTCCAGACCCTGAGATTTCGACCCAGATGACCTTATGCGGTTTCCCCTTATTTTGTCTGACAACAAACAGTTCGACGCAGTTGGCTTCGGTCTCAATGCAGTCGATCATCTGATCGTGGTGCCGGAGTATCCCGCCTTTGATACCAAGATTCGCCTGCTGGACCACAAGCAAACAACAGGCGGGCAAGCGGCCACGACAATGGTTGCGTTGCAGCGATTGGGAATGAAGACGGCGTACGCCGGACGCTTTGGTTCAGACACTGAAGGGCAGTTTGGCTTCCGATCGGTAAAGGATGAGGGCGTCAACATTGAATTCGCGCAAGTGATCGAAGGCGCACGCAATCAGATCGCCTTCATCATCGTCGATGCGCGCAATGGTGAGCGCACGATCATCTGGGATAGAGATGAACGATTAACTTACCGCGCGGACGAAGCGCCAGTGGCCCTGGCTTCACGCGGCCGCGTCTTGCACCTCGATGCGCATGATCCTCCGGCGTGCGCGCGCATGGCTCACGCAGCCCGTGCTGAGGGCACGATTGTTACTGCCGATATCGACAACATCTACGAAGGACTTCCTGAGCTGCTGCCGGTAATCGATGTATTGATTGGCTCGAGGGAGTTTCCTCACCGGCTCACCGGCATTGCTGATGAACGCGCCTCGCTCGTCGAAATGAAGGCCCGTTACGGCTGTGGAATAGTTGGCCTGACGAAGGGAACGGCCGGCGCAACCTTCTACTGCGAAGGGCAATTCATCGAATCGCCTGCTTACGAAGTGCCCGGAGGTTGTCGTGATACGACAGGCGCGGGCGACGCGTTTCACGGCGGCCTTCTTTACGGGCTGTTGCGTGGCGAAGATATCGAGGCGAGTCTGCGACTCGCGAATGCCGTGGCGGCACTGAAGTGTCGGAGCTTAGGCGCGCGTACTTCTCTGCCAACCGAAAACGAGTTGACTGAGTTTCTCAAAAGCAACATACAGGAGGCGTCCTAGTGGAAAAGTTACTTCTGCCGGTTCTTTTAGGAACCAATCGAAAGAAGCGAAATAGCGCGCACGCCGCGAAGTGGTTAGTCGGCGAGATGGAGAAGCGGCCTGAGATTGAGACAAGATTATTCGACGCCAGTGATTTCGCGTTCCCTCATGACGACTACGGCCAGGAAATCAAGGACCTCTTTCCGGAATGGCGCGATGCCATAATTAAGGCAGACGGATTGGTTATCGTGTCACCGGAATACAATCACGGCTACCCCGGCGTGTTGAAGGCCGTCCTCGATTTACTTCTTCGGGAGTACATACACAAGGCGGTTGCATTTGTCGGCGTCTCTGCCGGTCCGTGGGGCGGCACGCGCGTCATCGAAGCCATGGTGCCGATGGTTCGCGAGCTGGGCCTGGTGGTTACGTTCTCTGATCTCAATTTCCCGAAGGTTCAAAAAACGTTCGACGCCGAAGGCAAACTTTTGGATCAAGCTTTCGAGAAACGCGCCAGGGATTTTTTGGACGAGCTTGTCTGGATGAGTCGCACGTTGAAGTGGGGACGTGAAAACGTGCCCTCGAAATTCCATCAGACTAAGCCGTCGTAGCGCCTCGATCTGAGTATGCGAGCAGCGCCGTCTGCAGATTAATCGACTACAACACCACTAAGACACAAAGACACTAAGAACTCTTACTCTCTTCACCTTCTTAGTGTCTTAGTGTCTTTGTGGTTCAAAATTCTCAAGCGCCCGTTGGTACAGCTATCGCCAGTTGTTTTCTGAATAGATCAAGCACACGTCGCCACGCATCGGCGGCTGCCTCCGCATTGTAGACCTCCGGTCGCGTGTTATTGAAGAAGGCGTGGTCGGCATCGTAAGTGACGGTTTCCACCGGCAAGTTGTATTTGCGCGCCGCTTCGATCAGTTGATTCACCTTTTCAGGATTGATCCAGGCGTCGCGCTTGCCGGCAATGAAGAGCGTCGGCGCTTTCAACTGTTTCAGGACATTTTCTTCAGGGATGTCGCCGTAGAACGGAGCAGCGGCGGCTAGCTCCCTTATCTCGCAAGCTGCGCGCAGGGCAAACGTCCCACCCATGCAGTAGCCAGTGATGCCGAGCTTCTGCACGTTGTACGCGCGCTTTGCTTCCTTAATGGTTTCTCGAATTGTTTCCAACCCGTCTTCAGTCGCCAGGTCATGCATTAGTTTCGCCGCCTCTTCCGGATCGCGCGCAACTTCGCCGCGATATAGATCGGGCGCGATGCAAAGATATCCTTCCTTCGCATAGCGGCCGGCGATGTCGCGAATGTGATCGTTGATGCCCCACCATTCCTGAATTAACACGATGCAGGCTGCGGTGTCTTTTTCAGGACGAGCTACATGCGCGGTAGTAGCGCCGCGCGAAGTATTCAAGTTGAGTGTTTCTGTGTTCATGGCAAGGGTCCCCAGCAAATATTCAGAGTTACGTTTTGTGCGGGTGGATTATAGTTCAAACTGAAGGTACCCAGTAAGAAGCCACGCCCGAAAAAATCAGAACCGGGAGCGGGTAGCGACCGGATCATAGATTCAACCTGCAATCGACGACTTCGCTGGCAGAGAAACCCGTTGGACACGGGTTGAGCGCTTGGATCCGGTCGCTACCGCTCCCGGTTCTGATACGAGCATTTCTTCGGCAACGGGCGCCTCGCCCGCAGTGAGCGTGAAGCGCGAAAGAAGATGAGCTATCCATCAGAACTGTTCGCCTGCGGCGCACTGTGGGCGAGGGCGCCCGCGGTCCCAGTAAGAATCGATTCATGCCGTGCAAATTGGGAGCACATGCAGTCGCGCCCCCTACAGTTTCTTTGGAGCAAATGATATAAAGCTCTCGCTCTGCAATCTCGTCTTTCCGCCGTCGGTCAAAGAATATGAAAGCCTTCACTTCGCTGCTGGTCACGCTCCTTTCCGCTTTGGTGCTTTTGCCGGATACGGCGAAAGTTCCACCCGCGGATCTCGTTTTCAAAAACGGCAACATCTACACCGTCAACGACGCCCGGCCAAAAGCAGAAGCGGTCGCCGTCAAGAGTGATCGCATTATTTTTGTTGGTTCAAACCGCGATGTTCAAAAATATGTTGACAAGAACACGCGCGTGATCGATTTGAAGGGCAGGACGATGGTGCCGGGGATGACTGATGCGCATCATCATTTATCCGGCGTCGGCTTTCGCGAGATGACGTTGAATCTTGAAGGCATCACCAGCCTGGGAGATTTTCTCGCCAAAGTTAAGGAGCGCGTGGATCAGAAACGCCCCGGCGAATGGGTCACCGGGCGTGGCTGGATTGAAACGTTCTGGACGCCGCCGGTGTTTCCCACGCGCTGGGACCTCGATAAGATCGCCCCAAACAATCCGGTCTTTCTGGATCGCGCCGACGGTCACGGGGCGGTCGCAAACAGCGCCGCTTTGAAACTTGCCGGAATTGACGGGAATACGGCCAGCCCTTTTGGCGGCGAAATTTCGAAAGACAAACAGAGCGGCGAACCAAACGGCATGTTGCTTGACGCCGCTCAGGATCTGGTACAACGCCACATTCCGGGAACAACGGTGGAAGACGCCGAGCGCGCAATTGTACTGGGAGTGAAGCGCGATATCGAACTCGGTTGGACGCAGGTGCAGGATCCGGGCGGCAGTTATGCGGACGTCGATCTTGACTCCAAGCTTTACAGCGAAGGAAAGATCAAGCTGCGCATCTACAAAGCGCTCTCCGCCCCCGGTATGGAAGCTCAAAGACTCTTCCACGACGGACCAATAATCGGCGCCAACGCCAATCATCTAACCGTGCGCACGCTCAAACTCTACGCCGACGGCTCGCTTGGTTCGCGCAGCGCCGCGCTGCTCCAGCCTTATTCAGACAAGCCAGATACCTCCGGCTTCTTAACAATCAAGGAAGAGGACCTGCAGCCGTTATTGCGGGAGGCGCTGCGAAAAGGTGTTCAGATCGAAACGCACGCGATAGGTGATCGTGGTAATCGCTTCATCCTCGATGAGTATGAGAAGGCTATGAATGCAGTGCCAAAAGCGGAGTGGAAGATTAAGGAGCCGCGCTGGCGCGTTGAGCATTCCCAAATCGTAAACCCGGCGGACATCCCGCGCTTTGCCAAGCTCGGCGTGATTCCTTCAATGCAACCGTCCCACGCGATCGGTGATTTACACTTTGCTCCAAGCCGGTTGGGAATTTCGAGACTAGCAGGCGCTTACGCGTGGCAGAGCTTTATCAAGTCAGGATCGATTGTGCCGGGCGGTTCCGACGCGCCCGTCGAGCGTGGCGAGCCGATGATCGAGTTTTACGCCGCCGTGGCGCGCAAGGACATCAAAGGTTTCTCGGGCGAAGGCTGGCACCCGGAAGAAGCCGTCACCCGCGAACAGGCGTTAAAGATGTTCACTGCCTGGCCTGCCTACGCCGCCTTTGAAGAAACATTGCGAGGATCGATAGAGGTTGGAAAGCTCGCCGACTTCACCGTTCTCTCTGCCGACATCATGAAGATTCCGGAGATGGAAATTCTGAAAACGCGCTGTGTGATGACAGTGATTGGCGGCGAGATCGTTTACGAGTGGAAGTAGCAGCCCTATGCCGATGATTCGACGATTCAACCAGCCTGCGGAGCAGGCGGCAGCATAAAGCCTGGGGTGTAGCGCAGCGGAACCCCAGGTCAAAAGACGATAATAGTCACCAGCCCGCTAAGCGGGCGACAGCTTCAGGAGGACGAGATGTCTGACTCATATACCAACCTCCTCTATCACATAATCTTCTCGACGAAGGACCGTCGTCCCTTTCTCACCGACCTTTACGAGACGCGTCTGCACGATTTACATCGGCGGCACGATTCGGGGACTTGGCGGCATTTCGTTAGAACTCAACGGTACAGAGGATCACGTTCACGTGTTAGCAAAGCTTCGTCCCGACAAAGCTTTGTCAGATGTGTTGCGCGAACTCAAGGCGAACGCAAGCGGCTGGATGCATGATGTCTTTCCCGACTTAGACAACTTTTCCTGGCAACGTGGTTACGGAGCGTTTACTGTGAGCCAGTCGAATGTGGATGAGGTACGCCGCTACATTGCGAGCCAGAAGGAACATCACAAGAAGACTACGTTTCGCGACGAGTTCATTCAGTTTTTGAAAGCGAACCAAATTGAATACGATGAACGGTATTTGTAGCCTCCGCGTCGGCTGTCGCCCGCTTCGCGGGCTGGTGATTCTTGGCGGCTCTCGACCTGGGGTTACGCTCCGCTCCACCCCAGGCTTTATGCTGCTGCCTGCTCCGCAGGCTCCTTGAGTCAATCATTTAGAAAGGAGAACGATGGATCCTCTGGTTTGGATAATTGCCGCCATTGGCATAGTCGCGCTTATCGCAGTGTTCGTTCGAATGAAACCCGGATTCGGTCCCTTTAACCTTCGAGCGCTGGGTATTATGCTAATTGCTACGCTAGCTTCGTTACTCGCACTCAAAGATGGTGCTTCGCTGACTGCCTGCGTCGGAATCCTTGGCGCCATCGTGGGGTATCTTTTTGGCCCTAAGGACACCACAACATGAAACTCCGAATGTATCCCCGCCGCAACTTTCTTTCTCTGGCCGGCAAGGGCGTCGGGCTCGCGACACTTTCTTCAGCCACAGTGGCATCGCTGCTGACAGAGATTCAGGCGGCGAAGAAAAGCGTCGCGCATCTGACTCCTCAGCAGGCGGCGATGGATGAAGACTACTGGGCGGTGATTCAAAACGCTTTTTCCGTGACGCGCGGGATCATTAATCTGAATAATGGCGGCGTCTCGCCCAGCCCGCGCATCGTTACGGAAGCGCTGGTGCGTTACATCTGGCAACAGGAAGACGCTACGGCCTACACGATGTGGCAGATACTCGAGCCGCAATCGGAAACGATTCGCACCGGACTCGCCGAAGTGTTTGGCTGCGATCGCGAAGAGATAGCCATAACGCGCAATGCCTCGGAGTCGCTTGAGGTCTTGCTGATGGGAATGGATTTCAAATCAGGCGACGAGATTCTTACTACCACGCAGGATTACCCACGGATGCTCACGACCTTGCGTCAGCGCGAGAAGCGCGAAGGTCTGTCACTGAAGTTGATCAAGATTCCCATCCCGCCCCAAAACCTCAACGAGATCACGATGGCGTTTGAGCAGGGCATCACCAGTCGCACGCGTCTTATTCTGATGGCGCACCAGGTAAACATCACCGGGCAAATAACTCCGGTGAAAGCCGTCTGCGACATGGCCCGTGCAAAGGGAATCGAAACGATCGTTGACGGCGCCCATTCTTTCGCTCAGTTTGATTTCAAACAAAAAGATCTCGGCTGCGACTACTTTGGCACCAGCTTGCACAAATGGCTCTATGCGCCCAAAGGCACCGGGATGCTGTATGTCAAACGCGACAAGATAGAGAAGATTTGGCCGTTGATGGCGGCCGAATCTAAACAAGCAAACGACATTCGCAAGTTTGAGGAGATTGGCACACACTCCGCCGCGCCAAAACTCGCTATTGGCGAAGCATTGCTCTTTCACAACGGCATTGGTGGTAAACGGAAAGAGGCGCGGCTCAGGTATCTTTCGCGCTACTGGATGAACCGGCTCAAGGACGTGCCGAAGGTGCGTTTCAATACATCGTTTGACCCGGCGCAATCGTGTGCTATCGCCAACGTGCAAATCGAAGGCATGAATCCCAGCGCCATCGGCAGTTATCTGTTTGATAAGCATCGGATTTTTACCACGCCGATTGTTCACGAAGAGTTTCAGGGCATTCGCATCACGCCCAACGTCTATACCACGCTGGGCGAGCTGGATCGTTTCTGCAATGTGATGGAGTCGATTGCCCGCAAGGGTCTGCCGGCTTAATCCCAGCCGCAAGAGATTGACACGCGTTTAGTTTTCTCCTAGAGTCCCACTCGCCAAAACCCAAAGTTTCGTCAAATTACGCAGCAACTCGTTTGCCGCAAACATGGTCTCGAGAACGCGCGACCCCGTACCGGCGTCCCGAGCCTACTCCCCCTGTACGGGAAGGAGCCCAGCATGAAATTCAGACGAACGTTCATTGGTTCATTAGTATTGTTGGTATTGATTGTCGGTATCTCAGTTTTCGCGCAGGTCAACCGTCCCTATCACAACGGTTCAGTTTGGAGCATTGCCTTCATCCGGATGAAGCCCGGCATGGAGACGGCTTATATGAACTATCTTGCCGGATCGTGGAAGGCCAATCAGGAGGCGTCGAAGAAGGAAGGACTGATCCTGTCCTACAAAGTCATCGGCGCCGAGGGTCATTCGCCTATGGACTGGAACCTGATGCTTATGACTGAATACAAAGATTTGGCCACTATGGAGGCCAACGAAGACAAGGGAGACGCACTCGCACAAAAAATGATCGGCAACGATGATAAACAGATGCAGGGTTATAAAGACCGATCGGAAATTCGCGAGGTGATGGGTGATCGGCTTGCGCGCGAGATTGTACTTGAGCCAAAGGGCCACTAACGCAGAGTTGTTCAGTAGTTTTCAGTCATAAGACCAGGCGCCGCACTCACTCTTGAGTGCGGCGCTTTGGTTCCGCCTGAACGAGTTCGTTATCCAATTAGGAGTGGAGCGCCGGGATGTCACAACTGATCTCGCGAAGAAAAATGCTGGGCGGCGCAGTCAAAACCAGCGTTGGACTGATTGTGCTGAAGGATTTGGCTTTCACCCCCCAGTCGGTAATTGCGTTTTCCCGTGCAGCGCAGGCGACCCCTAATCGTTTTCAGGCTGCGTATCAGCGTCTCGACGAATACATTGCGCGGCACATGAGCGAGGTGGGCGCGCCGGGAATGACGCTGGCGCTGGCCTCGAGCAACGGTCTCTTGCGCAGTTCCCAATACGGATTTGCCGACGTGAAAGCCGGCGTCAGAGTCAGCCCGCAAACGCTCTTTGAGATCGGCTCGATCTCGAAGTCGTTTGTGGCGATGGCAGCCCTGCAACTCGCTCAAGAAGGCAAACTCGATCTCCATAAGCCGGTCACGAATTATTTGCCCTGGCTCAAAATCGAATCGAAGTATGCGCCGTTTACTACTCACCACCTGCTCAGCCACACTTCCGGTCTCTCCGGCGTGCCGCTGTTAATGCGGGTGGTGGGAACAACTCTGCGGGCAGGCTTTGAGCCAGGCTCGCGTTGGGTCTATTCAAACATCGGTTACGTCCTGCTCGGATTCTTGATTGAGGCAATCGACAAGAAGCCCTTCGCCGCAGCCATGCGCCAGCGCGTTTTCCATCCCCTCGGCATGAATTCCAGCGCGCCTGTTATCGCAAACGAAATTCGCGAGCGTGTCGCTGTTGGCTATGGCCCACTTCAGCCGGATCGGCCTTTCCCCGTCAAAGGCAAACTCGGTGAGGCGCCGTGGATTGAAGTGCCGGAAGCGGCCGGCAGCATCGCGGCGACCGCAAGCGACATGGGCAACTACTTGCAGATGCTTCTAAACCACGGTGTTGGTGCTAAAGGCCGAGTGCTCTCGGAAAAGTTTTTTGAGCTATTTACCAAACCAGTGATCAAGTCGCCATTTCGTGGCGAGGATGCGAGTTATGCATACGGCCTCTGGGTGAGCGACACGAATGGCCACACGCTCTTGCGTCACACGGGCGGAATGGTTGCGTTCAGCTCCGCGATGTATGCCGACGTGACCGAGGGTTTAGCGGCTTTTGCATCCGTGAATGCCGCCAGACTTCCCGGTGGCTATCGACCGATTGCCGTAATTCGTTATGCTCTGGCGCTCTTGAGCGCGGCCTCGCGCGGGCAAGAACTGCCGGCGCCACCGCCGCCGCCACCTTTGCCGTCAGTTATCAAGAACGCCGCCGATTATGCAGGCACATTTACATCGCCGGACGGTGGGAAGGTGGTGCTGGTAAGCAAGGGCGACCAACTTATCCTGCAACACGCCGGCGCGCGAATCGTGTTGGAACAAGCGGGTGGTGATTCGTTTCTGGTAAAGCACGCCGATTTCGCATTGTTTACGCTTAACTTTGGACGCGAAAAAGATGTGGTCGTGGAAGCCTTCCATGGCGCAAGTTGGTGGACTAACGAACGATATTCCGGCCCCAAAACATTTGAATATCCAAAAGAGTGGGAAGCTTATACGGGCCACTTCCATTCGGATAGTCCCTGGTACGGCAGCACGCGCATTGTGATCCGCAAGGGAGTATTGTTAGTTGGCGGCGACCAGCCTCTGGCGTTGGTTGCACCGGGCGTTTTTCGGCCGGCGGACGATCCCAGCGATGCGGATCGAGTTACGTTCGACACTCTTGCAAACGGTAAGGCGATGCGTATGAACTATTCGGGGATTGAGTTCTTCCGAACCTTCACACCGTGAGCGGTGAGCAGTGGGCAGCAGGAGCAGGGGGTGCAACCGGAGTAAGCAGGCGGTGACCAGTAAGAAGCCAGAAGGCAGAAAGCAAAAACGAAAGCTGGAAAGGGGAAGGGCAAGGACAGATGTCAGCACAAGGAGAGAAGTTGGAGCCAGTCACGCTTGAGAATCTTCAGGAACAGGATCTTGCGGAAGCCGATCACATTTTCAGGCTCGCGTTTGGAACGTTCATCGGCGTCCCCGATCCGGCTTCGTTCCACCAGGGCGCGGATTACGTGCGCACGCGTTGGACTGCTGATCCCGCCGCTGCTTTCGCGGCAAAGATCCACGGAAAACTTGTCGGCACAAACTTCGCCACCAACTGGGGCAGCGTAGGCTTCTTCGGGCCACTGACAATTCATCCTGACTACTGGGATCGCGGTGTAGGCAAGCGTCTGATCGAGCCGGTCATGGATTTGTTTTCGCGCTGGGGCGTCAAGCAGGCGGGCCTTTACACGTTTGCGCAAAGCCAGAAACACGTTGCGCTGTATCAGAAGTTCGGTTTCTGGCCGCGATTTCTTACCGCCATTATGTCACTTCAAGTGGATTCAGCGGCGGCAGCTCCCGAACTACAAACATACTCGGAGCTGAGCCCGGACGCGCGCGAAGAAGCTTTGCAGTCTTGCGGCGAGCTTACGAACGCACTCTATGAAGGACTCGATGTGCGCCGCGAGATTCTCTCCATTGCAGACCAGAACCTGGGCGATACCGTTTTACTTCGGGGCGATTCCGGCCTGGTTGGTTTGGCTGCATGTCATTGCGGCGAAGGCAGCGAGGCTGGGCCGGAAGTTTGCTTCGTGAAGTTTGCCGCTGTTCGACCTGGACCAAATGCGTCTGAGAATTTTGAGCGTCTGCTTTCCGCCTGCGAAACTCTGGCGGCCCGGCGTGGCTTATCGCGCCTGCTCGCCGGAGTAAACACGGCGCGCACGGAAGCATATCAGCAGATGATGCAGAGCGGCTTCAAGACACAAATGCAGGGCGTGGCCATGCACGCACCGAATGAGCCTGGCTACAGTCAGCCAGGGATTTTCGTTCTCGACGACTGGCGCTAAAATCGCTTTTGTAACGCAAGCTGTTAGCTTGCGGCGCAAACTAACAGTTTGCGTTACGCCGAAAAGGAGCACTAATCATGTCTAGTCCTGCGGCCCAACAGCCATCGCCACAACTGTTTTTTCAAACCATCAATGCCTACCAGCGAACGGAAGGCTTGAAAGCAGCAATCGAGCTGGAGGCGTTTACCGCCATCGGTGAGTGTAACGCTACCGCGCCGGAGATCGCTAAGAGATGCGGCGCGTCCGAACGCGGCATGCGCATCCTCTGCGACTTTCTCTGCATCATGGGCTTTCTCAACAAAGAAGGCAGCCGTTACAGCCTGACACCCGACTCCGCGATGTTTCTCGATAAGCGTTCGCCCGCATATCTCGGCGGCGTAATAGAATTTATTTCGTCGCCTATGCTTACTGAACCATTCAGGGACTTTGCGGAACTGGTTCGCAAGGGCGGCACGACGATGCCGGATGGCGGCACGATTGCGCCGGAGAATCCTATCTGGGTGAAGTTTGCGCGCGCGATGGCGCCGATGATGGCGCTGCCCGCGCAGTTGACAGCGAAGCTGGTCGATCCTGCGGCGGATCGTAAACTAAAAATTCTAGATATCGCTGCCGGTCACGGGCTCTATGGGCTCGCATTTGCGAAGAACAACCCGCAAGCGAGCATCGTCGCGCTTGATTGGCCCAACGTGCTTGAAGTTGCAAAGGAGAATGCGCGGAACGCCGGCGTCGCCGATCGGTATTCCACTATTGAGGGAAGCGCTTTCGATGTGGATTACGGCACGGGCTACGATCTGATCCTCTTAACTAATTTTCTGCATCACTTCGATCCGCCGACGAACGAAACACTATTGCGGAAGGTACATGCCGCGCTGGGCGAAGCTGGCCGCGCAGTAACACTGGAGTTTGTGCCAAACGAAGATCGCATCTCGCCTCCTGATGCCGCTGCCTTCAGCGTCATGATGCTCGGGAGCACGCCAGCGGGCGATGCCTACACGTTTGCTGAGTTGGAACGAATGTTTGCCAGTGCAGGCTTTTCGCGTAGCGAGATGCACCAGTTGCCGCCATCGATCCAGCAGGTGGTGATTTCGCAGAACTAGAACACCCTTGAGGAAGGCTAAGACAGAAACTTAACTTTCTGGACGGCGGCCCCCATTTTCGTGGACAATGGTGATCTATGCCCGTCATTTCTATGTTTTACGGCATCATCGTGTTGATGTACTACTTTGATAACAAGAGACACCACCAGCCACATATTCACGTTCAGTACAGCGACGAGGAAGCTGTGATTTCAATCCCGGATGGCAACATTATTGAAGGCTCGCTTCGAACTGCTAAACTTAAATTGGTGCAGGCTTGGGTTGAGATTCATCAGGATGAACTAATGGCGGATTGGATGCTGGCAGTCAGCGGGCAGTCGATATTTAAGATTGAGCCGCTCAAGTAGGGAGACTGAAGTATGTATAAAGTTATCGCCGTAACGGCCAATGACGATTTCTCGCTAGATTTGGAGTTCAACGATGGCAGTGTCAAGCGATTTGACGCCAAACCTTATCTTGATTACGAGTTCTTCCGCGAACTGAAAGATCAGAACTATTTCAAACAGGTCAGGCTCGCCTTTGGCACAGTCCAATGGCCGCATGAGCAGGATATCGGTCCTGAAACTTTGTATCTCGAGGGCGTTGCCGTTCCTGTCTCCTCCAGCGGTAATCATCGCAACGTTGCGTAACCGGCGTATCACATTCAAATTTGAGGGCGAGCACGCAACGGATGTTGAGTATGAGGATTACCACTAGAAAGCTAAGCAACGGACGTATGCACAATCCCCCGCATCCCGGCGAAGTCTTGAGAAAACTCTGCCTTGAACCCCTTGGGCTGAGCATTACCAAAGCCGCAAAAGCACTCGGTGTCAGCAGAAACACTTTCGCAAGTCTCGTCAATGGCCAAACAGGAATTAGTCCGGAAATGGCCGTGCGGCTGTCCATCGCTTTTGATACGACGGCTGAAAGCTGGATGAATCAGCAAGTGCAATACGATCTCTGGCAAGCCAGACAACATAGGGATAAATTGCAAGTCACTCGTTTGACGCTCAAGGAACGTCTAACTGCCTAAGGCGATATGAAGAAGGCCAAGTCAGAACTTAACGATTGGTCGCGACCAGAATATAAGCGCTCTGATCTCGGGGAAGTGATTCGCGGCAAGTATGCGAGTCGTATCCGCAGCTCAACGAATGTGATAGTGCTAGATCCGCAAGTTGCGAAGGTCTTTCCGAATGATAAAGCGGTCAATGATGCGCTGCGCGGACTGATCAAACTCGCCCGATCCTCAGCCCGACCAGCGGAGAACAAATAACGCGGGGCTTACGAAACGTCCCCAGATTTCGTCAGTCAGCTTGCCGGTTTGCGAGCACCGTCGCAATAGTCTTCAAGAGCGTCTCGCCGCTGAAGGGTTTCGAAACGTAGTCGCTGAAACCCGTCGCGAGGGCTTGAGTTCGATCCAGTTCGGCGTGGGCCGTTACGGCCATGCAGGGTATGGTTCTCGTTCGATCATCCGCCTTTAGTTCCCGAAACACTCCCCAGCCATCCAACACGGGCATCGACAGGTCAATGACAATCAAATCCGGCGATTGGTCTCGGGCAATCGCCAGACACTCGCGTCCGTCTCGTGCCTCGCGCACCTCGTAGCCCGCGCCCGAAAGCAAAAGCTGCAAAAGCTCCCGGTTATCGTCGTGGTCGTCAGCGATTAAGATGGTAGTGGGCATTGAATGGCATCGGGTGCCTGCGGTCGGCAATACTGGTGGGACTTATATCTTAGGGCCGAAAGGGTGTCAATCAGGCTTTAGGAAACGACTTCTTGACTCGCTGATTCCCACACGTCCATAATCGCTAAAGAGACGTACCGCCCCCGCCGAGTCTCAGCAACCAGCGTTCATTTCAGTTATGAGTCTCACCAAAGAGCGCACGGCCGAAAAGATACTGCAACGGAGGAATAAACTGTGGTCAGCGGACAACTGGAAGAAAGCCTGCGTCACGAAATAGAAAGCTATATCGAAGGGCGCCTTGGCGGTATCAAACAAGAGATAGCCGCGCTTCAGAGCCAACTCAATGAGTCGCTCAGCCGGCTCATGGACCGGCAGGGCGAAGTTCAACTCGACGGCGGCGTCGCGGATTCCATTCTGGAGCACCTGCGTGCAGCCCACGAAGAAGGCATCGACCTCGCGGCCTCTGAATCGTCGCGCGCGAAGGCTTCAAGCGATATGGCCATCGTCAAGGCGGCCATCTCGGAAATAGACGAGCAAGAATCGCAAGCGAATATCCTGAAGATTTTGGTCAACCGTGCGGCGACCTTTGCACCTCGTGTTGCTTTCTTCGTGATCAAAGGCGAGCAGTGTATTGGTTGGCGCGCGCGAGGATTCCAGGGAACTGTCGGCGATGAGGCGATTCACCAAATGTCGTTTCCCGTGGCCGCGGATACTGTGGTAGGTAACGCGGCAAGATCGCGCGCTTCCTGGAGCGGCGGACCGGGGTCGCATTCAGAGGACCACATGATCCTCAACCGGCTTGGCGACGAGCCGCCGGCGCGCATCGTGGCAATGCCGTTAGTTGTCAGGAAGCGAGCAGTGGCAGTTTTGTATGCCGACTCGGCCGCACTCGATTCAGATGCGATCAACCTGGAAGCTCTGGAAACACTCGTTCGAGTTTCCGGAATGGCAGTTGAACTGCTGGTTTCCCGCGCCGCCCCAATGACGCAGACGGCCGCGCCGCAAGCGGCTCCCACGGAGGAAGCACCAGCGGAACAAGCACCACCGGCCCAACCGTCATACACACCGACTGCAGAGTATGACGAGCTAACGCCGGTTGTAGAAGAAAGCGCACCAGCGGCGGGAATCGCAGAAATTGAACAGCAACCCGAGCCGCAATACGTTGAGCCGCAGCCTGAATCTCGCCCTGAAGTCGAGGCGGGTCCCGCGGTTGAAGCGCCGGTAGAGATCGCAGCGGAGTTAGCCCCACCAGCGGAAGCGGAAACCTCCGCCCCGGCAGCAACTCCGAGACGACGGTATGGCGCGGACGTCGAACTGCCGGTTCAGGTGGCAAGCGAAGACGAGCGGCGGCTCCATAACGACGCGCGCCGTTTTGCCCGTCTGCTGGTTTCCGAAATCAAACTCTATAACGAACAGAAGGTCATTGAGGGTCGTTCCCAGGGTGATCTCTACCAGCGCCTGCGCGAATACATCAATCGTTCGCGCGAGATGTATGACAAGCGCGTCAAGCCGGAAGTGGCGCAACGATACGATTACTTCCACGACGAGTTGGTGACGACGCTTGCCGAAGGTGATGAGACCAAGCTTGGTAGCGCTTATCCGGGAGCAACGGTCTCAGCGTGAGACGCGACTAAGTTTCGAGTTTCGAGTTTCGAGTTTCGAGTTGAGACAAATCGCCTTGCAAGTGCATCTAACCAGGGCGCGAAAGACAAACTCGAAACTCGAAACTCGAAACTGTCTTAAGGTGAAGTTTGTGAAGAAATTAGGGAAGTATCGTCTAACGCTTATTCTTATTGGCCTCGCCCTCGTCATTGGCGGTTCTCTCCCGGCGTTTATGACTGCAAGCTGTCTGACGCGACAGCAAACTCCAGCTGAAATAAGGGCACTCGAAGGGCTACGTGCAATGACGCGTGGCGGCGTA